>CAIOTD010000158.1 GCA_903861115.1 uncultured Burkholderiales bacterium | reverse complement strand
TCTTGAGATTGGCTTTTGATATGGGGCCTGATCACAAAGACTATGAGTCCATGAAGCATGAGTTTTTCGATCAATATCAATCCATGCTGACAAGACAGACGCATTTCTTCAAGGAAATTCCCGAGCTGATTCAGGCCTTGATGGACCAGGGTTTTCTTTGGGGCGTTGTGACCAACAAAATGGAGCGGTTCTCATTGCCCTTGATCAAGAGTTACCCATTGTTTTCTCATTCAAAGGCCGTGGTCTCTGGGGACACCACGCCGCACTCAAAGCCTCATCCAGAGCCTCTGTTCGAGGCGGCGAGAAGAATGGGTCTTAACCCAGGGGATTGTTGGTACGTGGGGGATGACCAGCGCGATATGCTTGCTGCCAAAGCGGCGGGCATGGTCGGCGTTGCTGCTCTTTACGGATACATCGGTGGGGGAGAGCATTTTGAGACATGGGGTGCAGATTTTCAAATTAAGCACCCATTAGATCTATTAAAGTTTCTCCAATTGCTATAAGATGGAGTGCTTGGGGCTGCACTGGTTTCGACATGGGTTCGGACGCGGCGCAGGGCATGTCGAGGTTCTGTCACCTCGTTAATCAGCAGAAAAAAACTTAACTGCAAACGACGAACGTTTCGCACTCGCCGCTTAATCCGGTGAGCCTTGCAACAGTTGGCCGATAGGCTGGGCAAGGGGGCGTAAAAACCTCCAGGCTGCAAGGTAATCAATATGGGCTGGCACCACTTCGTGTACCTTGGAGTGGTGTGAGATCTAAGGGTACTGGCTTGACTCAGAGAATGCCTTTGTTCGCTGTGTTGAGTGAGATTCAAATCAATGGGCTAAACATGTAGAACTGTCCGAAAAAGACTTATGGACGGGGGTTCAATTCCCCCCAGCTCCACCATTTTTTTCATGCTGGCTATTGCCAGTTCCTGCGGGCTAACGAGGGTTCATGCGGCCCTCATTAACCCTCATTTTTTCAAAAACGGCGATGTTTCCATCCCTAGCCGTTATGAAAAACAAACTCCAAGAAAAATACCCAATGAAGTCAATGGGTTGCTTGCGGACTTCGAGGGCAAGACCGTCGCCGTGCCAGATTTTCTGAATCGCTTGTATTTGTCATGAACTGGCTGCGGTTTTGACCCGGCATGACAACTTGTAAAGTCGCACATCTTCCAATCGGTAAAGGACCTTGCCGCCGATCTTGAGGTAGCTTGGTCCTTTTTCATCCATGCGCCAGCGCTGAAGCCGAGAGGTAGAGCAAAACCATCGCTGCGCGAGCAGTTGCTCTGTGATCAACTCACTGCCGCCATTTGTGATCGTGGTTGTGCGCTGGGGAACACTTTTTTTTACGGGTTTTGCTGGACCGAGCTTTAAATCTATCTGTGCCAGTTGAGACTTCAATCGGACACGCTTCTTGAGATCCTGAATGTCAAATGGCGTATGGATGACGAGGTGACCGTCAGGACTCTTTACTGTTTGCGATGGCGATTGCCGCATCCCGATGGCATGCAAATGTGGTTCAATTTCCTGACGTCGATCGATGAGTGATTGGACAGATTTCATAGGGCCTGCTGATAAAAGCCCCATTTGACCTCTTACCGTTATCGCGGCATGGCGGGCGGATTCAACAGCGAAGTGCAATACCCTGGATTTCAGTAATTAAGGCTTGAGTGCTGCGGGCTGTTTGCGGTCAGTGGTGTACCGGCGTCACATTGAATTCAGATGCTTGCCGATGCGGTCAAGTAGCTGAACGAAATCCGGCTGTCCTTGGTAGTAGAGCGCAGAGGATTTTTTGTATTCCCGAGCAAAAAGATCTCGCTGCTCAGAATCGTTCAGGGTGAAGGCTGGATTCTTGGCGATCACCAATTCATCACCAGACCGAAAGCGTTGCACTTTTCGGTCCTGATACGCCTGCTCCTGCATGAAAGCCTGAACTTCGGGTAGATCGAGCAAGCAATACACGTCGTAGTAGTGGCGCAGAAAGTTGCCTGGGAATTTTTGAGCCTCAGCCAAACGGCGGTACTTGGTCGAGATGGTCTGGAGCTTCTCGACGTACGTGTGAGTCGGCGCGTAGCAAGGCACATCGGCGGCACGGTTGTCGAAAACTTCAACGCCCCGGCTCATCGCGAAATCTAAAGCCCAAGATGAGATGGTGACAGGTCGGTTGGGTGCTGTATCGTCGAACCCCAGTTCCAGCAGGATGCCGTCTTTCAAACCGGTGACGGTGGCCGCACGGGGTGAGTAGACGAGCCGAATGCCTGCGCTGCGCATTTTTTCATCGTCAAAGAAGGTGTCCCGCTCAACACTGTCGATACCCGGGATGCGGATGCGTTTTGACAACGCGTCGTAATAAGCACGCCGCGAATCGATGTGCGCAGGCTTGTCCTGGTTGCGCCCTGTTTTGACATCCATGTCAGCAGGTGGCTCGACGCGGATGTCAATGTCTTCTGAGAAACGATGGATGACCCCGAAGCCTTTGGACAGCGAGG
Organism: uncultured Burkholderiales bacterium; assembly: GCA_903861115.1. Lineage (GTDB taxonomy): Bacteria > Pseudomonadota > Gammaproteobacteria > Burkholderiales > Burkholderiaceae_C > Limnohabitans. The sequence continues at coordinate 411 of CAIOTD010000158.1, read as the reverse complement.
TGCCGCCCTTTAATTCGAACACAAAGCCTTGAGCCTGGAGTCCCCACAGGCTGTGCATGATCCAGTAGTCTTTTTCGACCAGCATGGGGTCGAGCGCGCGCTCGTTTGCGACAACCGCAAGCAATTGATCGAAGTCACGTCGTTCGTGAAGAAAGTCAGCCACCGACCCACTCCCGAACGCGTTTGCGAGTGGCCATGTTGCCGTAGCTGTTCAATGCCTCTTGGAGCCGAGGTTGATTGAAAGACATCAACTTATTGCGGGCCTGGCTGAGCACAGCGTCGCGGTCTTCGGCCAATTCGCCTAAGTTGTTCAGCAAGTCTACGCACAGGAACTCGGGCGTCAGTTTTTTAGGGAAGCGTGGCTTCACTCGAAAATTAAACTGTCGGTTGCCCAGTTTGAAAACGCCATGA
>CAIOTD010000157.1 GCA_903861115.1 uncultured Burkholderiales bacterium | reverse complement strand
TGGCGTTATCGAAAAGCCAGACGAATTGGCTTTGGTGTTGCGACGACTCGTAAAACAGTCTGGTGCTAAAACGAAAAACGTCGCTGTTGCGCTACCTGCTTCGGCGGTTATTACCAAAAAAATCACCATTCCTGCTGGCTTGCGCGACTTGGAAATGGAATACCAGGTTGAGAGCGAGGCCAAGCAATATATTCCGTTCCCCATCGAAGATGTGAGTTTGGACTTCGTCGAACTCGGTCCCAGCGCGGCGGTACCCGGAAGCGTGGATGTTTTGATCGCCGCCGCTCGTCGCGAACGTGTGGAAGCACTGCAAGATATTTTGGAAGTGGCAGGGTTGAAGCCGGTGGTCGTTGATGTCAGTTCTTATGCCACCTGCATCGCGCTGGGTCGGGTGATCGATTTGCAAGCCAAAACGACTCCCGGCACGCTGTCGGTACTTTTCAAGTTAGGTTCGTCTTCTGTCACCATGCAGGTTTTGCGTGGTCAGGACTTGGTCTATGAGCGCGAGCAGTCGTCAGGCGGCGCGCAGCTCACGCAAAAAATTGCGAGCTACTACGGCTTGTCCCTCGCCGAAGCGGAAACCAGAAAATGCAAAGGTACCCTTGCACATGACTATGAGGGCCGGATCCTGATTCCTTACGTGGACAGTGTGGTTCAAGAGTTGGCTCGTGCGCTTCAGTTTTTCTTTAACAGCACCCAGTACAACAAAGTTAATCAAGTGCTGTTGGCGGGTGGCGGCGCGCTGTTACCCGGCCTTGCTCTGGCCGTTGCAAGCCAAATTCAAGTGCCGTGCACGGTCGTTAATCCATTCGAAGGCATGGCGGTAGGCCCGAAACCTGATCGAAATCGGGTGCAGCAAGAAGCGCCCGCGTACTTGGGTGCCTGCGGCTTGGCTTTGCGGAGATTGATCTCGTGATACAACTTAACCTTCTGCCGCACCGTGAAACGGCGCGCAAGAAAAAACGGGAGCAGTACGTTGCGTCAGTTTTGCTGGCCGCCATGGTCGGTGGCGGCATGTCCATTTTGGCTGCAAGCTGGTTTAAAGCGGCAATACACAGCCAAAACACAATCAACGCCATGTTGGACGCTGAGATCCTGACACTGGACAAGCAGATTAAAGATATTAAAGGTCTTGAGTCTCAAATCAGTGCGTTGCAGGCGCGCCAACGCACTGTGGAAGACGTGCAGTCGGATCGGAATCAATCTGTCCATTTGCTGGGCGAATTATCTCAACAATTGCCTCCCGGCGTGCTGTTGACAAGGGTTGCGCAGACTGAACAACAGGTACTCATCAGCGGCACGGCTCAGTCAAATGAGCAGGTGTCTGAACTCCTAAGAAACTTGGCTGGCGCAAGTGCCTGGTTTACGAAACCTGAGCTGGTGGAGTCCGTTGCCACAGTCTTGCAACTGCCAAACAAGGAGCAGCGTCCCATGTTCAACTTCAGCGTGCGTGCGCTCCTTGTGCGCGTCCCTGTGGCGGGCGTATTGCTTCCACAGGCTAGCGCAGCTGCTTCGGGTGCTTCGGGCATCGCTCCCGTTGTCGTTCGCGAACCATAGATCTACTGCGACAACGAAAATATGGCCAAAGTCCGACGTCCTACTATTGATATTGCAGCGTTCAAAGAAAGCATCGCACTGCAGTTTGAAGACCTTGACACGTCAGACCCCTCACGCTGGCCGACGTTGCCGCGTGCCCTCTCCTTGGTTGCGGTCGCACTAGTTGTCAATTTGGCGCTGTGGCTTGCTTGGATCAATGAGTTTTCAAGCGAACTTTCCAATGCCGCCGCCAAGGAGCAACACCTGCGAGCTGACTTTAAATCCAAGCTTGCCCAGGCGGCCAACCTTACATTTCTGAAAAAGCAGCGCGACGAAGTAGAGGGCTACGTGAAACAGTTAGAGAGCCAGCTCCCAAGCCGTGCGGAAATGTCTGCGCTACTGTCAAGCATTAACCAATTGGGCATCAAGCGCAATTTGCAGTTCGAGCTTTTCCGCCCCGGTCAGATTGTGGTCAAACCCTACTATGCCGAATTGCCGGTCACCATTCGAGTCAACGGCACTTACCATGATTTTGGACGCTTTGCATCAGACATTGCGCTGCTACCTCGTATCGCGACTTTGGGAAATATCAGTATTGCCGCCAAAAACGATACAACGATGATCTTTGATGCCACATTAAAAACCTACCGCTACCTAGACACCGAAGAGGCTGCAGCCCAGCGCAAACCTGCGGGGGAGGAGAAGAAATGAGGCTAATTTCAACTTGCTTTCGTACGTTGCTTTTAATTGCCTCTGTCGCCCTTTTGTCGGCATGTGGATATACCACTGAGCAGGAAGTGCGCAGCTTCATTGATACCGAGCGCGCAGCTTTGCATCCTGTGTCCAAAGTCATTCCTGCACCGAAGCCGTTTCAGGCCGCCGTATATGAAGAAGTTGGTAAACCAGACCCATTTAGTAAGCAGGCGTTTGTACAAGCATTGATAGGAACTGCAAAGTCAGCAAAACCAAGTATCGCGACGCCAGAACTCGCGCGCAATAAAACTCCGTTGGAGGCCTTTGCCTTGGAATCATTGGCACTTGTAGGCATGCTTACAAAAGAGGGGCAAAACTTCGCGCTTGTTCGTGCGGATGGGAAGTTGTATCCGGTAAGCGTTGGCAACTACCTGGGCTTGAACTTGGGCAAGGTAATAAAGATAGAAGAAACTCGACTCACACTGCGTGAGTTAGTACAGGATGACCTGGGTGAATGGTCTGCGCGTACGAACACGCTGAATATGCAAGAGAGGACCAAATGACTATTACACAACCGGCCAAGCGAGCCAAAACCTCCATGCTATTGGCCGTTTGCCTGGCCATGAGCGCGACATGGGCCTTTGCTCAAAACTCTATTAAATCGGTGAGTGGTTCCTCACAAGGCGAAGTAGAGACAGTTCGTATTGAATTTTCGCAAGACCTTACTGCGTTGCCGTCAGCCTTCGCAACACAAAAACCTGCGCGGATTGCATTGGACTTTCCAGGGTTGACTGGGGGTGTGGGTCGCTCTACGGTTGAGATCAACCAGGCCAACGTCCAGTCGGCCAATGTGGTGCAGACGGACGAGCGCAGTAGAGTCGTACTTTCGCTAAAACGCCCGGCTTCTTATTCCATGAAACTGGCCGAGCGGGCGCTCCTCATTACCTTTGAACCCGCACCAATAAGTGCAGTTTCAGAGGGGAAACAAACCCGTGTTACCGAGCCTGCTGGCGCCAAAGAGTCGTTGAGTGCGGTTGACTTTCGCCGCGGCGCTGATGGTGCGGGTCGCGTGCGGGTTGCGTTGTCGAGCAGCAAGGTGGTGGCAGATATACGCCAACTCGGTAGTAACCTGGTCGTGGACTTTGCCAACGTCAACTTGCCAGAAAACTTGCGTCGAAAATTGGATGTCATCGACTTTGGCACTCCTGTGCAAACGGTTACCACCTCGGAAGCAGGTGACCGGGTACGTATTGTCATAGCGCCGCAGGGCGAGTGGGAGCATACGGCTTATCAAACGGAAACTGAGCTTGTCATTGACGTCAAGCCACTCAAACTAGATCCCAAAAAACTGACCCAGGGTGCGGGGTACAACGGTCAAAAGCTGTCGCTGAATTTCCAAAGTATCGATGTGCGTCAAGTACTGCAGGTGATTGCGGACTTCACTGGCTTTAATGTCGTAACCTCGGATTCGGTGACGGGCACTGTGACCTTGCGACTCTTGGATGTGCCATGGGACCAAGCGCTGGACATCATTTTGCAAAGCAAAGGCTTGGCTGTTCGCAAGAATGGAAGTGTGCTGTGGGTTGCGCCTCGTGAAGAAATTGCCGCCAAAGACAAACTTGAATTTGAGTCCAAACTTACTTCGGAAAACCTGGAGTCCCTTCGCACCCAGTCGTTCCAACTGAACTATGCCAAAGCGACCGATATTGCACCTCAGCTCACTGCTGGAGGCGCTGGCGCTGCGGCGGCACCTGGCGGCACTGCCTCTGGTGGATCAACAGGGGGCGGGAATGCCCGGATATTGAGCGCACGCGGCAGCGTGATCGCGGAAACGCGAACCAATCAACTTTTTGTGACTGATATCCCCAGCAAACTAGACCAGGTCGCACAACTGATTGCTAAAGTGGATATTCCCGTTCGCCAGGTGGTAATTGAGGCGCGTATTGTGGAGGCTGATGACACCTTCGGTAAGTCGCTGGGTGTCAAGCTCGGTGGCAATGATCTGCGGGCTTCGCAAGGTGGTAACGGAGGTTACCAAGTCAGCGGTGAAAACCGCGTTGCATTTGGAACTACTTATTCGAATGCCGTGGGTGCCGCAGGGTTTGCTGGTGGAACCAATGACACCACATCCAATTTTGTGAACCTCCCAGCCGTTGGCCAAGGTGGTTTTAGTCCTGCTACGTTTGCGGTTACTTTGTTCAGCGCGGCGTCAAATCGCATGATGGGTCTTGAGATATCTGCGCTTGAAACGGACGGCAAAGGCAAAGTGGTATCCAGTCCCCGGGTAATTACAGCGGATCAAGCCAAGGCCGAAATTGAGCAAGGTGTGGAAATACCCTACCAAATGGCCACCAGCAGTGGAGCCACATCACTCACCTTTCGAAAGGCGACCTTGCGTTTGAATGTAACGCCGCAAATCACACCCGAAGGCAATGTCAACCTGGACCTCGAAGTGAATAAAGATTCTCTCGGTGTGGCTACGCCCTACGGCATCTCTATTGACACCAAGCGAATAAAAACCCAAGTCCTAGTTGAAAACGGCGGCACCGTCGTAATCGGTGGAATTTTCACCTTGGAAGAAAAAATTGATGAAACCAAAGTGCCATTTTTCGGTGATTTGCCAGGCGTTGGCGTGCTTTTCAAGACCAAGTCCGTGAGCACCGCAAAAAAAGAAATGTTGATATTTATCACACCCAAACTGGTCTCTGAACGGGCAGTTGTGCGTTAAGTCAATCAGGTCACAAGGGGAAGCTTGGTGAAAAATATTCAAAAAATAGCGTTGGTGCTCGGACTGGTTTCAGCACTGTTTGGATGTGGCGGTGGAGGAGGTGATGCCAGAGCGCCAGGAGCGTCAAGTAATACCCTGTCACTTGCGGTAGTCGATTCGAACGGTAATGTGGTGAACGGCATTACCTATGGTGGCCGTCAACAAATTCGCGCAACCTACGCCGATTCCTCGGGTGCGCCCATCAATTCCAAGCTGATCAGTTTTTCTGTCTCGACCAATGCTGGTGCGGCCACGTTGGGTGACACAACTGCGACTACCGCTAATGGACAGGCATTCGT
>CAIOTD010000156.1 GCA_903861115.1 uncultured Burkholderiales bacterium | reverse complement strand
TTTGATCGCGTGAGGACTGAAGGGGCTTGCATCATGTCCTTGTCCAACTCGCATCACTTGGGTCGCATTGGCCACTTTGCTGAAAAAGCTGTTGCGCACGGTTGGATTTCATTGCATTTTGTCAATGTACTTTCTCGCCCTGTGGTGGCCGCCTTTCAAGCAGGAGACGGTCGCTTTGGCACCAACCCTTGCTGCATTGGCATCCCCATCGGAGTTCCAGGTCTCTCGGGCAGCAGCGATGCATCAGAAAACCATGCTTTTATTCTTGATTTTGCAACTTCCGCTGTGGCACAAGGCAAGATGCGAGTGGCGCACAACCTGGGGCAGCAAGCCCAAACGGGTCTATTGATCGATGAAAACGGCCACCCCACCACCAATCCGAGTGTGGTCGTCAAAGCCCAAGCCAACGGCAAATACGGCGCCTTGCTCACCTTTGGTGAGCACAAAGGTTCGGGACTCGCCATCGCCTGTGAACTTTTAGGCGGTGCACTGAGTGGCGGGGGCACGTGGAGAAAAGAGGCCAACAACGCCAGAGCCGTCATGAACGGCATGCTCACCATTTTGATCGACCCCAAGGCCATGGGACAGGACAGCTTTTTTTATCCCGAAACCCAAGCTTTCATCGATTGGTTGAAGCAAAGCCCTCCCTCACCTGGTACCCCAGGCATGATCTTGGCCGGTGACCCTGAGCGCGCTGCACGGCATCAAAGAAAAGACGGCCTGGACATTGACGACACCACTTGGCAAGAACTCCAAGCCAGTGCGCAGAAAGTCAATGCGCGAGGTTTGTTCAAGCTTTAAATCAAGCCAGCGGGCCTCTGCTGAGCGAGAAGTGCGTGCGCATTGAAGTCTGGTTGCATTCCTTGGGGCTCAAGCCGACAAAAGAATGCCCAAATGAAGGTCTAAATGCTCGGTGGGCAGTTTCTTAAAGCCCGATCGCACAAAGCGGTGAAGGCGCCCGATCACAAAAGTCGACAAAAGGGCCGCCCATTGATGGTTCAAAGCAGTGGGTGTGGCGCTGGTCTTGACTTGAGGCGACTCTTTCAAGGCTTGTCTGAATGTGGACTCAATGCGCTCAAAGAAATGGTTCATGCGCTGGTTCAGGCGATCGTGCTCCAGCACCAAAGCGTCTCCAATCATCACCCGAGTCATGCCGGGATTTTTTTCTGCAAATTGCAGCAAGACTGAGATCATTTTGTGAACTTTGATGCCGGCGTCTGACTCGTTTTCTGCAATTCTGTTCAAAAGCCCGTAAATGCTCTCCTCGATGAAGTCAATCAAGCCTTCGAACATTTGTGCTTTGCTTGCAAAATGTCGATACAGGGCGGCCTCACTCACCCCAATGTGCGCAGCCAGAGATGCCGTGGTGACGCGCTCGGCCCCAGGTCTCTCCAGCATCATGGCCAGCGCTTGCAAGATTTGAACACGCCGCTCGCCAGGTTTGAGGCGAGTCTTAGGGGCAGCTTTTACACTTTCATCCATCTCTGCGTCGGGTGATGACCCCTCTTTGTTGTTGAAGGACTTTGCGTCTTGAACCATGGTGCTCAATCGTTTAAAAAATCAATTCAATGAGGGGTATCTTTCAATGAACAGAACGGATCCACACCTCATCACTTTGTCCGAAGCCAGCATTGCTCACAGAAATTACTTTTTTCCTTGCTTGCAGTGCCAGACCCCATCCTACACCGACTTGAAGAGTGGCTAGACAACTTGGGATCCTCCTCCTTCGAAGTTCCCTTGTCAATAGACAAAATACCTTGAATAGAACTTCAACGGGACAAAAATAGAGCCTCAGGTCCCTAAAGGGAGCCTTGCGCCGAAAAGGATCCGACAGCGTGCCCCGTCCAAAGCTATCACGCTAGGCCTTAAAAGGACCGAATCATGGTGCCAAAAGCCTGATCGGTCAAAATCTCCAAAAGGAGGGCATGAGGCACCCGACCATCGATGATGTGCACCGTGTTGACCCCACTCTTGGCCGCGTCCAGCGCTCCGCTGATTTTGGGCAACATGCCGCCACTGATGGTGCCATCGGCAAAAAGTTCGTCAATTTGACGGGCCGACAAATCGGTGAGCAACTGACCCGCTTTGTCCAAGACACCAGGCGTGTTGGTCAAGAGAATGAGCTTTTCTGCGCTCAAAACGGTCGCCAACTTGGCCGCCACAACGTCGGCATTGATGTTGTAAGTCTCGTTGTTCTCCCCAAAACCAATGGGACTGATCACAGGAATGAAGGCGTCGTCTTGCAAGGCTTTGACCACACTGGGATCGATCCCAATGATGTCACCCACCTGACCCACGTCGTACTCTTTGCTGGGATCTTTGTTGTCGGTCATCTTGAGTTTTCTGGCGTGAATGAGCCCACCGTCTCGACCCGTGAGTCCCACCGCTTTGCCGCCGGCTTGGTTAATGAGGCCCACAATGTCTTGCTGCACTTCACCGGCCAACACCCATTCCACCACCTCCATGGTCTCAGCATCGGTCACCCGCATGCCTTGAATGAATTCGCCTTTTTTGCCCAGGCGATTGAGGGCCGTCTCAATTTGAGGCCCTCCGCCGTGAACCACCACGGGGTTCATGCCCACCAACTTCAAAAGCACCACATCGGAGGCGAAATCGGCCTGTAATTTGGGGTCCGTCATGGCGTTACCGCCATACTTGATCACAATGGTCTTGCCATGAAAACGCCTGATGTAGGGCAAGGCTTGGGCCAAAATCGTGGCTTGCTGCTCGGAAGGAAGTGTTGGGGGAAGGGTCATGGCTTAAGAAAAAAGTAAAATTTGGAACACACAGTGAAATCGAAAGAATTCAGCCACAAAACTCAGCAATTGGCCGTTGTAAAACCCGAGGCGTCTCACGATTTGGTTGGATTTTAAAGTCATTCCCTGCTCTGGCCAGCATCTAAAAAAGAGATAATTGACTTTTTTCAATCATCAGGGCACAAAACGCCCTTGTCATCCTTTAAGTCATCCCTTTGCAACAAAGTCCTGCCCAACCCAAAGTCGATCCCATGGCCAAGGCCTTGTCCTTTAAAGCACTTTCGCTTTGGCAGGTCTCGCTGCCCAAGCGTGCCTTGCTCTTGGGCGACCTGTTGGCCATTGGTCTGGCCTTTGGCTTGGCCACCTTGCTGAACATCGGCTTTGAAGGCCAGTCGCTTTCCCTCGCCTTGAAATGGTTCTCCACACAAAACCCTGCTCGCTATTGGGCTTGGAGCGCCTTGTGCCTCATGGCTCTTTTTATATTTCTGTTTCGCTACCAACACTACATCAATCGACGCCCCTTTTGGGACGAGTTGAGCGACGTTTTGTGGACAGTGAGTGCCATGGCGTTGCTGGACATGAGCTTGGTGGCCATCACCCGCTGGAACGCGTCCAGGCTTTGGTGGGCCTTTGCTTGGGTCTCATTGGCCTTGATGATCATGCTGATGCGTCGAAGCATGCGCGTCCTCCTCACTCACTGGGGCCTTTGGGAGCGCCCCACCATCTTGATCGGTCGAGGTCAAAACGCCCATGATGCGGTGGAAGCCCTTTTGAGCGAGCCCCATTTGGGTTATCAAATCATAGGATTTGTGGATGTTGAGTCGGGTCATGCGTCGATCAATCCATCGCACCTTGATGCCGCACCCTTTGTCCTGCCCACACCAGGAGGATTCAAGCTGGCTCAAATTGATCCGCTTGAGCTCAAAGCTTTGGCCAAACAGCCCGGCATTCAATGGGTACTGGCCTTGGATCACGGGCAGGCGTCAGAGCGAGAGCACTGGCTGAGACAACTCTCTCAATGGGGCGCACAGGAGATTTGTGTCATCCCCGACATGCGAGGCATACCGCTTTATGGCACCCACATGTCTTACTTTTTTTCACATGAAGTCACCATTTTGCGCATCCGCAACAACCTGAAGCGGTGGCCCACAAGATTGACCAAGCGCTTGTTTGATACCGTGGTCACCGTTTTTTTGCTGTTATTGCTTTTTCCTGTTTTTGCCTTTCTTTACTTCTACATCAAAAGAGATGGCGGCTCGGCTTTTTTTAAGCAGCCAAGAATTGGTAGACAGGGTCAAGTCTTTGAATGTCTCAAATTCCGAACCATGGTGCTGGATGCAGAGGATCGCCTTGCGTCCCTTTTGAACCAACACCCCGAGCTCAAAGCCGAATGGGACAGAGACCACAAAATCAAGAACGATCCAAGAATCACCGCCATCGGAGCCTTCCTTAGAAGAACCAGTCTGGACGAAATTCCGCAACTGATCAATGTCTTAAAAGGTGAAATGAGTTTGGTGGGACCAAGACCCATCGTGAAAGCAGAGTTGGAGAAATACGGTGATGATGTAGAGTATTTTTTAATGGTGAGACCCGGCATGACTGGACTTTGGCAGGTCAGTGGCCGAAGCGACATGAGCTATGACAAACGGGTCTATTTGGACACCTGGTATGTCAAGAACTGGTCACTTTGGTACGACTTGGTGATCTTGTTCAAGACCGTGAACGTCGTGATACAAAGGAGTGGTGCTTACTGATTGAATCCAAGTGAATTGGATGAAGAACAATGCTTATGCCTTGACTTCGGTCTGCTTCAAATTCAATTGCCACTTCCAAGCATCTGAGCACATTTGATCCACGCCTTTTTTCGCTTCCCAGCCTAAGAATTCCTTGGCTTTTCTTGCATCTGCGAAGACAGCAGGCACATCCCCCTGTCTTCTTTCGACAAAGGCATGTTTTAATTTTTGACCCGTTACCGACTCAAATGTCTCCACCAATTCTTTGACACTTACACCGTAGCCAGTACCAAAATTAAAAATATTGAGTCCGTTGATGGAAAATTTTGGTGCGTTCAAAGGATGGGTTTCTAAGTTGGACAACATGGCTTGAACTGCCGCCACATGACCACTGGCCAAATCAACCACATGAATAAAGTCTCGGATACAGGTGCCATCTGGTGTGTCGTAGTCCGAACCAAAAATAGACAACTGATCTCTCCATCCAGCCGCCACTTGTGTCACATAAGGCATCAAATTGTTGGGTACACCATTGGGCAACTCGCCAATTAAGCCGCTTTCATGTGCCCCAACAGGATTGAAATACCTGAGCAAGGAAATATTCCAATCCTTGTTGGCTTTTGCAAAGTCTTCCAAGAGGTGCTCACACACCAATTTGGTTTGCCCATAGGGGCTAAAGGCATGGGTTGAAGCCTCCTCTTTGATGGGCAAACTCTCAGGTATGCCATAAACAGTTGCAGAGGATGAGAAAACCAAGTTTTTTACATTCTGTTCTTGCATGACCTTAAGAAGGCTCATGGTTCCACCTACATTGTTCTCCCAATAGGCCAAAGGATGTTCAAAAGACTCACCAACCGCCTTCAGGCCCGCAAAATGAATGACGCCATGAACAACATGTGTTTTAAAAATTTCTTCCAAGGCCTTCGCATCCCTGACGTCTGCCTTGTAAAACTTGAAATTGACGCCCCTCAAGTCCAAGACCTCGGTCTTCAAAGCTTGAATTCTGTCAACGGCTTTGGCATCGCTGTTGCTAAAGTTATCCACGCCGACGACTTGAAACCCAGCAGTTAACAGCTCAATAACGGTGTGTGAACCAATAAAACCTGCAGCACCCGTGACAAGAAGAGTAGGAGCATTCATAACGTTCGGTAATTGGAAGTTGAAGTGAGATCAACCCCATTCTAATCAACTGATAAACATGCGACCCAAGCCATATTGGACAATTAACCCTTCAATTTCTTGAATATTTTGTTGGAAAAGTGCCGCAAAAACCTTCACTTCGATGCAATCACCTTCTTCTGATGGAGTAAATAATGTACTTTGGTCTCTATTTTTGACTGATTGCGCTAAAACTAATTAAAATTATCGACGAAGCAACTTTAACGCTCAGAATTCAAGCTACCGATACAAATAACGAACTATTGTTTATTCCGCTTTTACTTACTTTGTTGAATACTTTGTATTTTTGAAGCCCTTCGGTGCCTAAAAGTCAAAAATCACGCTTTTAGCACTTCCTTATTTGTCCATTGCGGCTTGATGACGTTTTAACTTTATTTAATTTTTAACCGACTATCAATACGATGAAACGAGATGCACACATGAACCAATCTTCCCGCCTTGACACTTTGCCTAGCAATGGGTCTTGTATTGCTTTGATCGATGCCAGATACATTTCATGGCTATTGGGTCAAATCAATGAGCCTGTAGCGGACGGCATCAATCGCCACACCTTGAACCATGTGCTGAGCTCTCTGTTGATTCAAAACGGCTTGATGATTGAGGTCAACCGTGTGTATTGGTATTCAGACAAAAACGATGGCCAGTACCCCCAAGATCAAATTCACAGAAGTGTTGTCCCACATTCAGTGGATGGTGGTATTTCTCTCTTTCATACATTAAGCCATGATTTCAAACGGTTAGCAGAAAGACGTGCTTGTGACCACCTTTTCATCGCCAGTGACGATGAAAGACTTTTAAGCTTGGTCGACGATGCACAATTGAGCGGCATTGCAGTTCATTTGCTCACCGATGAATCGGTTCGCCAAATGGACCAATTGAGCAAAGAGGACCCAGGTTGGGTCAGACTCTTGTCACAAGCAGATCGCCGAATTATTCTTCATGCCCAAGCAGCGCGTGACCTCACTTCAGGCAAAATTCCTGCTCATGCTCAAAATACCCCATCTGCGAACGCTCAAGCGCCGGCTCCTGTTGTTGACATTGAAACCATCCGGCCCAAATTTGAGGAAGTCGTTAAAACATGGTGGGCTGAAGAGCCAGAAGACTTGCGAGAGGACCTGAGAGAAGAACTGCAAGCCTCGCGCGGTATTCCACAAGAGATTGATCGTCACCTATTACTTCAGGTGAGAAAAACCTTAGAACGTACGCTCAGTTTTCCAGAAAAGAAAGTGCTGCGTGAACTCATTCGGAACACCGTTTTGGAGACAGAGGAAAAATGACCATACTCGTAACCGGGTGCGCAGGCTTCATTGGGAGCAACTTTGTCCATGCGTGGTTAGAGTCCACCAATGAGAACATCGTCAACGTTGACAAACTGACCTATGCCGG
>CAIOTD010000155.1 GCA_903861115.1 uncultured Burkholderiales bacterium | reverse complement strand
TGGCAAATGCGCGTCCCACCAAGGTGATGGTTTTGTCAACCGCTTTGAGCGTGTTCCAAATGGGATACGTCAAACCTTTGGTGACAAAAACTTCGCCGTTTTTTTCAATTCGGGCTTCCGCCTTGTTCTTGTCGTACATTTCTTTGATCGTCTCTTGATTGATTTCAACGGCTTTGAGAATCATTATTTTTGTATCCACCGTTTGACATCGGGTCTCCTCACACAAATCCAAGATGTGCCAAACGAAGACGGGGATATCCTCTCTCACCACTTTGTCTTTCAACATCAAATTCTCTAAAGTGATCAAAACCTCATCAAAGACATTGGGCGAGACTCGGATGTCGTTGGGCGCCCATTGCATGGGCGGCTCCCTGTAGCCACGCTCTGTTTTTTTCAAAATGAATTGACCGTATTCAATTTGGTTGTTCAACAGACTATCAAAAGGCACATTAAAGAAATAGTGCCGCATCGCTCTTTGAGCAGTGACTTCCTCGTAAAATTGGGTCACCCATTTTTTAAAAGTCTTCTCTCCACCGTATTTATTGATCAGCGTTAACATCAAACCACCTCTTAGACAACCCAATTAAACAATTTGGCGACCTGTTTTGAGACAAGAAACACGCCAAGATTGACTGAAATATTGCAGAAAATACACGTAGAGTAAATAGTTAATTTCCCTATTCGCCTTGGGGATAAAATAAGCGTTTTAAGCCTATGCCCTCCTTCGCAACCTACTTTTCTCCATCCTCTTCACACAAGCGCACAGGACAACCACCGTGAAAGCCCCAAGAATCGCTCTCATTCATGCCACGCCTTTGGCCATGGCACCCATCTCAGAAGCGTTTAAAGCGTTGGCACCTGAGGCAGAAATTTTCCATCTTTTGGATGACTCTTTGTCCAAGGACCATGCCAAGGCCAAAACGCTCACACCCGAGATGTACGGGCGTTTTGAAGATCTCACGCAGTATGCACTTAAAACAGGCTCCAATGGCATTTTATTCACCTGCTCTGCATTCGGCATGGCCATTGAAGCCTGTGCCAAACACAGAGACGTGCCCATTTTAAAGCCCAACGAGGCCATGTTTGAGGAGGCCTTGGAGATGTGCTCAGGAACTGCGCCCTTGAGGGCTGTCTTGATTGCAACCTTTGAGCCCTCCATCGCATCCATGAAGGAAGAGCTTTTGGCCATGGCCAAGGAGAGAAACATTCAAGTTGACTTCACGGGGATCTTTGTGCCAGAGGCCATGAATGATTTGGGACAGGGGCAAGCGGATTTGCACCATCAAAAAATTGCGCAAGCCGTCTCTTCAGCACCCAACTGTGATGTCATCATGTTGGCTCAGTTCTCTATGGCGCAATCACAAACCCTTTCTCAATCCAAGACACACGTTCCCGTCCTCACCAGTCCCAGTTGTGCGGTCAAAGCCATCATGAAACGACTTTCAACATCAAAACCATGACTCAAGAAAATTTCTCATTTGAAAATATTCAACTCTTCATCACCGACGCCATGGTGGCTTTGGGTGTGCCCAAAGAAGACAGCGCCTTGATTGGCGAATTGATGGCCAAGGCAGATTTACAGGGCTCGGATGGTCATGGCATCATTCGACTCGCCCCTTACGCCAAGCGAATCTTGTCGGGTGGCATCAACCTAAAACCCAACATCAGCGTGACGAAAGAAAAGCTCGCCACGGCCTTGATCGATGGCGACAATGCCATGGGACATTTGGTCATGCACAAAGCCACGCAACTGGCCATTGAGAAGGCCAAAACAACCGGCATGGCTTGGGTCGGGAGTCATTACAGCAACCACGCCGGCCCGGCCTCTCTTTATGCTCGCATGGCCTTGGAGCACGACATGATTGGCCTGTATTTCGCAGTGGGCAACGCCAATCACTTGCCCCCTTGGGGAGGTATCGACATGTTGCTCTCGACCAACCCCATAGCTGCCGCCATTCCCACCCGCAACGAAACACCCATTGTGTTGGACATGGCCACCACGGTGGCCGCTTATGGCAAAGTCAAAGCGAAGGCGCAAAAAGGCGAATCCATGCCTGAGGGCTGGATGATTGATAAAAACGGCGCCCCATTGCTTGACCCCAAAAGAAGCGACGAGGGATTTCTTTTGCCCATTGGGGGTTACAAAGGGTATGGGCTGTCACTCGTTGTGGGCATTTTGGCGGGCACGCTCAATGGTGCAGCCATGGGAAAAGACGTCATCGATTTCAACAAAGATTACAAAACAACCACCAACACCGGTCAAGCCATTGCCATCATTGATCCCAATGCGTTTGGCGATATTGAAGAGTTCAAGACCCAGACGGATCGGTTGATCAAAGACATCAAAAACAGCGCCAAAATGGGCAACACCAGTAGAATTTGGCTCCCCGGTGAACAAAGCCATGAAAAAAGGATTGAGCACCTTAAAAATGGCATCGCCTTGCCACAAGCCCTGATCGAACAACTCCAGCAACTGGCCAACCAATTGCACATCAAGCCATTGACCCCCATGGGCAAGTCCTGATTTTTGGTCACATGAAAGAAAGACAACCATGTTAAGACGCCAACTGATTCAAGCCCTTTCTTTGGGCGGTGCTGCTCATTTATGGAGCCATCAACTCGCTTTTGCGCAAACCGCCTACCCGTCAAAGGCAATCAAGGTGATTGTGCCCTTGGCCGCAGGCAGTGCGGTTGACAATGCAGCAAGAATCGTTTTACAAAAAATGGCTCAAAACATGGGCGTGGGCATTGCCATCGAAAACCAAGCGGGTGCCTCTGGCGTGATCGGTGCCGATCGAGTGGCCAAGTCCGCCGCCGACGGTTACACGCTGGGAGGGTTCAACGACAGCATCATGACCATGCTGCCCAACTTGCAAAGCAAGCTGCCTTGGGACATTCAAAAGGATTTTGAACCCATCTCTTTGGTCGCCACCGTTGAATGGGGTCTGGTGGTGCCCATGGACTCGCCGATCAAAACGGCGGCAGAACTGATCGCATTTGCAAAAGCCTCACCGGGCAAGCTCAACTACGGCTCAGGTGGAAACGGCAGCCCTCAACACATTGCCATGGCGCTCTTTGCCTCTCAAGCGGGCATCAAGCTCACCCACGTGCCCTACAAAGGCGCCACACAAGCAGCGGTTGGCTTGGCGGGCAAAGAGGTCGATGTGGGCTTTCAAGGCATTGCCACCGTCAACGCTTTGGTCAAGAGTGGCAAGTTGAAACTCATTGGCGTGTCCACGCCAAAGAAACTGGCACAATTCCCGGATGTGCCAACCATCCATGACTCGGGCTTGCCCAGCTTTGAATTCAACTCTTGGTTCGCCATGATGGCACCCAACAACACCCCAAAAGCCATCGCGCAAAGGTTGCACAAGGAAATTTTAAAAGCCTTGAGCGATGAAAGTGTCAAAGAGCAATTGATTCTCCAAGGCTTGAGCCCCAAGGGCTCTTCTCCCGATGAACTTGCAGCGTCGCTTGACAAACAACTCGCACGTTATGAGAAATTGATCCGACAAGCAGAAATCACCGCAGACTGAACCAACGCCCAACGTGTTGCGCATTGGAGCCCTATTTTCCCTAGATCATTCAACCCCAATTTACATTTTTTATAGAGAGCCACCATGAATAAAACAGCATCTGGACTTCAATACATTGACACCCACATTGGCGAAGGCGAAGAAGCCACAGCCAATCACGAGGTGAGCGTGCATTACACAGGCTGGTTGTATGAAAACGATGAGCAAGGCGGAAAATTTGATTCAAGTCTTGACAGAAACGCCCCCTTTGATTTTTTGCTCGGCGCGGGCATGGTCATCAAAGGCTGGGATGAAGGCGTGCAAGGCATGAAGATCGGTGGCAAACGCACCTTGATCATCCCACCAGAACTCGGGTATGGTGCCAGGGGTGCGGGTGGCGTGATCCCGCCCAATGCCACCTTGAAGTTTGATGTTGAGCTGTTGGCCGTTCACGCTTAAACGCGGCCCAAGTCATCGGGGTCATTCAATTGACCCCGTCTTGGGCACAAGACTCGGTCATGCGGAGTGGGTGCCCATTTTTTCATGGTGCAGAGCACGTCTCAAGCCATGTCCACCGATGAAGATGGACCTCAAGGGCTAAAAAACAAAACGCCTGTGGACCAACTTGTATTCACGTTTTAAAACCATGGCTGCAAAAAACAATCGCTTTGATCTTTGTTGTTTTTGATGTTTCACCTTTCAACTCCCTGACCCAAAGTCGCTCATGAACACAACCCACTTCCCACACCAATTGATCAAAGTTCTCGCATTGGCCGCCATGAGCTTGAACATGGGCTTTGCGCAAGACACGCCCAAATACCCCGTGAAACCCATTCACCTGGTCATCCCCTTTGCTGCGAGCGGTCCAACCGACACCATGGCCCGCGTGCTTCTACAAAAATTGGCAGATCGACTCGAGCAGCCCGTGATCATCGACAACAAGGCAGGTGCGGGTGGCAGCATTGGTGCCGAGTTTGTCACCCACGCTGCGCCTGATGGATACACCCTCTTGTTCACAACCTCTGGCGTGGTGACCATGAATCCAAGCTTGAGCAAAGTTGGGTTTGACACCATGCGCGATTTTGTGCCCGTTGTCAAAGCAGGTTCCCTGGCCAGTCTCTTGGTGGTGAACCCCAGCTTGAAGGTCAACAACTTGAATGAGTTCATTCAAATGGCCAAATCAAAACCAGGCAAGTTGAACTACGCCACATCGGGACCTGGAAGTGCAAGTCATTTGGGTATGGTGATGTTCAATCGCTTGGCCGACATCGATTTGGTCCACGTGCCCTACAAAGGCGCTGCACCCGCTGTCACGGATTTGATGGGCAGCAATGTCGACGTCATGCTCATGGGTTTGACCACCGTGTTGCCTTTTGTGAGTTCTGGAAAACTGCAGGCCCTTGGCATCTCTACGCTTCAGCCCTCCACCATGGCACCCAACGTACCAACCATCGCCTCCTTTGGCTTCACCGGTTTTGAGGTGAGCAATTGGCTTGGAATTTTTGCCCCCCAAAATACACCTGCAAGCATTGTGAACCGACTCAATGCCGAGTTCAATGCGGTGAACAAACTCCCCGACGTCAAAATGAAGTTGGCCAAAGAGGGCATTGATCCAGCGGCGAGCAACACGCCTGCGCAGTTCAAAGAGTATGTTCAAAGCGAAATCACTCGCTGGTCCAAAACGATCAAAGACGCGAACATCAAAGACAATTAATTCAAACACGCGTTCATACGCTCTCAATCGAACCCAGACACCATGACCGCACTTCTCACTCAAAAACTCATCCAGACCTGTTTGGTGGAGTTGCCAAAGAAAATCACTCCCAAGGAAAAAGCTGCGGCGTCCCAATGCCTCATCGATTCATTGGCATGCGCTTATGCGGCCTACAAGGAGCCTGCGATCGACATGTTGATGCAAGCCTACCTTGAACACCCTCCAAGCACGGGCTGCTCTGTCATAGGTTACGCCTCCTATGCAAGAGCCGACGATGCGGCCTTGATCAATGGCGCCATGGTGAGCCTTCAACTCTTTGATGACAACCAAGCGCAGATGCGGGGCCACCCCTCTGGGCCGCTTTTACCTGCCGTTTTGGCTGCGGCAGAAGAGGTCCATGCCACCATGGACCAAGCACAGACGGCTTTCGTCATGGGTTACGAATTGGAGTGCCGCCTTGGCATGCTATTGAACCCAGCGCACTATGAGTTGGGTTGGCACGCAACGGCCACACAAGGCACGTTTGCAGCGACCATGGCCTGCGCCTACTTGCTCAATCTGAGTCCCACTCAGGCAGAACATGCCCTAGGGATTGCGGCTTCCATGGCCAGTGGCGTCAGAAGAAATTTTGGCACCATGACGATGTCGTTTCACAGCGGCCTAGCGGCCAGCAATGGCGTCAAAGCAGCCCGTTTGGCCAAACTGGGCTTTACCGCTGACACCCATATTTTTGATGGTCCCATGAACATTGGGGATGTGTTTTCCAAAGAGTGGTCAACACAGGCCTTGTGGTCTGATCTGGACCAATGGGGCGAACCCTTTGTCATCATTCATCCGGGGCAAACCTTCAAACTCTACCCCTGTGGAAGGCCTCCCCTGTTTGCCATCGACTGCGTGGTGGAACTTCAAAGGAAACATCAACTCAAGCTTTCTGACATTGAGAAAATCACCTGTGAGGTGAGTTACATGTACCCAAGAACCTTGATCCACTCAAGACCCACGAATGGTCTTCAAGGCAAAACCTCACTTGAATACTGCATTGCAACGGCCTTGTTGGACACGCGCCCAGTGCTGACCTCCTTCACCGATGAAGCGGTCAAACGCCCCGAGATTAAAAGACTGATTGATTTGATCGAGGTGCGTGTGCCTGCGCATTTATCTGAGGAGATTGAAGCGGTCAGAAAAGCACCCTTTGAGCAACCGGTCACGCTCACGATTAAAAACAAATCTGGGCAACTCTTTACCGAAACCACTACGTTTCACAAAGGCTCACCCGAGAACCCTGCCAGCCCAGAGGATCTGGACCAAAAATTCCAAGATTGCCTAAGTCCTTGGATCGATCAAACAAGAATTACACACATCCTGGAACTTTGCAAAGACAGTCGCACACCCATCCAAGGTCTCATGCGTGCACTTTGCATCTGAGCTTGGGACTTAATCCACTTTGATCTTCAAGGATTGAATGATTTTTGCGTATTTTTTTTGATCGCGCACAATCAAGGCCTTGAACTCCTCTTGTGAGGTGATCAAGGGCTCAATGCCACCGGACTTGAACAGGCTGTCAATCACTTCAGGCGTGGCCAATGCTTTGGCGACATGTTCTCGGATTTTATTGACCGTGGCAAGAGGTGTTCCAGCGGGGGCAAACAAACCAATCCAAATGCTCGCCTCAAAATCAGAATACGTTTCATTGATGGTTGGCACTTCGGCAAACACCCTAGAGCGTTTGGCGCCCGTGCTGGCCAAGGCCTTGAGCTTACCGGCTTTGATCAAATTGGAATTGGAGGTGCCCGCAAACATGATGGCCACCTCACCTGCAACCGTGGCCGTGGTGGCCGGTGCGCCACCCTTGTAAGGCACATGCATCAAATCAATGCCGGCTCTTGACTTCAAGAGCTCCATGATCAAATGGTGTTGACTGCCATTGCCTGCCGAGGCATAGGCAAGGGGTGGGTTGGCCTGTTTGGCCAACTCCAAAAATTCAGCAAAGTTTTTGATGGGTAAATTCGCATTGGCCGATAACACGAATTGATTCGCCCCCAAACTGGCCACCGGCATCAATTCACGATTGACATCCAAGGTGGTTTTTGTGTAAAGGTAAGGATTCACCGTGAAGATGCTGTCCATGCCCACGAGCAATGTATGCCCATCGGCAGCACTTTTGGCCACATGGTCGGCGGCGATCAAGCCGTTGGAGCCGACTCGATTTTCAACCACCACCGCTTGTTGCGTGAGATCGGTGAGCTTTGCGGCCAAGATGCGGGCGATTAAATCGGGTGCACCACCTGAAGGGATGGGTGAAATGAGCTTGATGGTTTGGGTGGGGTAGCTAGGGACTTGGGCATTCACGCCCGCACCCATTGCCACCCCAAGCACCACCCAGGTACACCACAAAGCAACAGTTCGCTTGTGTCTTGGCATGATCAAAGCCTCTCCCTTCAACTATCGACGGGTTTGTTGGTTCAAGAAATCCAACATGGCTTTGGTAAAGAGTTCTGGCTCCTCCCAAGTCAAAGCATGACCTGCCTCTGGGATCATCACCCATTGGTGTCCCTTTAGACGCTCACCCCAAATTCTCATGAGTGAGGCGGGTGCCAATAAATCTGCGCCGCCTGCAATCAAAAGGCTTGGAACTTTGATGGTTCCAATCTTGTCCAAGGTGTTCAAGGTGTGCAAGCTTTGAGGTTTGGCGTCCTTTTGCATGGAGTGCTCTTCGATCTCCAACCACTTTTGCGTCCCTTCAGGGCTTCTGGCTCGGTAAGACGGTCCAACCTCTCTGTAATGAGCTGGGATTTTTCTAATACCAGGGATCTCAAGACGGGCCACAATCTCTTTCATGGCGGGGTCTGAGAGTTGACCCGTGCTGCCACCGACGATCAAGGATTTAAGTCGTTTTTGTTGCCAAGCGGCATAATCGAGGGCGGCGAATCCACCCCCCGCAATACCAATCAAATGGAATTGATCGAGTTTCAAATAGACGGCCAAGCTCTCTAAATCGTCCGCAATGCTTAGTGCGCCGTTGTCGGCTTCGCTCTCGACTTTGCTTTGCCCCCAACCCCGTCTGTCAAAGGCAATGGCACGGTAACCCGCTTTCGCCAAAGCGCGTGATTGATCGGCCCAAACGGCACTGGTGCCCGTATTGGGGTGCAACATCACCACCACTTCCTTGGCCGACTTGTTGCCAACATCGGTGTACCACAACTTAACACCTTTCAAATTGGCATATTGCCCCTCCAGCGCAACGGGGTAGGACTCCTGCGCATGAGCGTGTGTGGCAAAGAAAAAAGCCATGCAGCACATCAATACAAAAGTGCCTATGCAGCGCATTAAAAGTACAGGCATCCTTGGGGCAGCATGCTGCGAGCGGTGTGTCAACTGTTTCAATGAAGTCTCCTTAAAGTTATAGAAAGTCTCAAAGGTCAGTGCAACTGGCCTGGGTTTTGGGGTTTGCAGTTGTGAAGCATGTCTTTGATGTCCATCAACACATTCATCCTGGAGGCCCCCCCCACATGAGGGGTAGCCAAGAAATTAGGCAATTTGCGCAACACCTCAGCCTCTTGAACGGGTTCGGTGTAATGCACATCAAAAGCAGCACCCGCGAGATGATCACTTTGAAGTGCATGGACCAAGGCATCGTGATCGACCACGGTGGCTCTGGCGGTGTTGATCAAAAAAGAGCCCTTGGGCATGCGCATCAATTGATCTGACCCCAGTAGACCTCGAGTGTGCTCGGTCAATGGGACATGAATACTTAAAAAGTCGGCCTGCGCAAGCAGCTCATTCAGCGAGACGCATTGAACCCCGAAAAGTGCTTCTTCACTTTTTGTGAGAGGCTTGCTTTTATGGCACAAAATATTCATCCCAAACACCTTGGCCATTTTGGCGACCTCTTGTGCGATTTCTCCAAACCCCAGCAGACACAAGCTTGCACCATAAAGGGTTCTTAAATCCTTGACACGCATGTAATTTGCATTGGGCGTGAACCTCGTGTCATACGGTTTGTATGCGATCCCATGGCGAATTGAATCCTCAACACTGACCAACTGATTGACATAAGGAAAACGCCTGGCCAAGTTCAGGCAGAGCATCATCGTGTGCTCGGCCATGGAAATGTTCGTTCTTCTGCGAAGGCGCTTGACCTCGACCCCAGCTTGCGCGCAAGCCTTCAAGTCCAAATGGGCCGTTTGAATGCCAAACTGTTGAATGACACGAAGTTTTTTGGCTTTTGACAACTCAATGACCCCAACACCCAAACTCTCGGTGATCAGCACATCGGCAAAGGGCAAGTGTTCGAGCAACTCTTCTTGTGTTTTGATGAACCTGATCTCGGACGGGTAAAGCCCTAGCAATTCACGTCTCGTTTCAGTCAGCCATTCTGGGAAATCATCCACCGCCGAAGAATTAAAGTCTGCCAATGCCGCCAAACGCTCCAACGGCACTCTGGGATCGAGGATCGCCTCAATCACCCTTAGGATTTTGTCTTCCTGAATCAAAATGATGGACATAAAGTGTCGCTCAAGGCCTTGTACTAAAAAATGTTGACGCCAATTTCATTGAAGTCCCATTGTATTTCTCTAGGCTTGGCTCATTCCATTCGCATTAACCTTTATATAGGAACTATTTATTGAGTTTTTTACCCTAAACACCCCAGGATAGACACTCAATTGGCACTCTCGCGACAGACTTGATCTGAGCTTATTCAGAACGGATCATTCCTCCCACACACATTCTGAGCGCTTTGAAAGAGGCTTATTGGGCATGTATGGGCATGCAGGGGGCCACAGGCATCGATGCCGACCCCCTTAAAAGCCATCACTTTCGAGGGCTTATCGCTAGAGGGGTCTAGAACTAGAAAAGAAATATGTTCCAATTTAGCTCGGTTCGCCTCGAATCTTTGGCCTTCAGACCCAGAACAGCCCTCAAATTGGAGCTTTTTTAATGCCTCTCGCTGACAACGCTTTGCTTGAATCTTCACCATTTGACGCCTCTCAATTGCCCTCTTCTGTGAGGCGCGTTTTGTCTCTTCTTGGGCGACTCAAGGTGGGCACGCTTGAACTCTCAACGCCTGAGGGCGCGGTGCTTCGCTATGGAAGCGGTCAAGCCCCGGTGTCTCGTATCACGATCAAAAACTGGGACGCCTTGAGCAACACATTGAAGTCGGGCGACATTGGTTTTGCAGAGTCGTACATGGCCGATTTATGGCGCAGCGACGACTTGGCTGGCCTGCTTCGCTTGTTCATTGCCAATCGCAAGGCGATAGAAGATGTCATTTACGGACATTGGTTGGGCCGCCTTTCATACCGCATCAAGCATTTACTGAACAGGAACACACGAAAGAACAGCAAAAAAAACATTCATGCGCATTACGATTTAGGCAATTCTTTTTATGAAATTTGGCTCGATGCATCGATGAATTATTCGTCGGCTTTATTTGAAGGCAATCACAATAAACCCCTTCAAGACGCCCAGCTGAGCAAGGTTGCCCGCGCCCTTCGAATGGTCGACATCAAGCCAGGCGCACGACTTTTGGAGATTGGTTGTGGCTGGGGTGCTTTGGCGCAAATGGCCAGTGAAACATTTGGCGCCAAGGTCACGGGTGTGACCTTGTCGGTTGAGCAGCTAGAATTTGCTCAAAAGCGCATGAAAACCTGTGGTCAAGAAAATTCTACAGATTTAAGGCTTGAAGACTACCGAGACATCAAGGATGCACCCTTTGATGCCATTTGCTCGATTGAAATGTTTGAGGCAGTGGGGCACGAGTATTGGGACAGTTACTTTGAAAGTATTTCTAAGCTTTTGAAGCCTGGCGCAAGAGCCTGCATTCAAAGCATCGTTATTGATGAATCCTTGTTTGAACGATACCTTCACTCCACAGACTTCATACAACAATACATTTTCCCAGGCGGTTGTCTCCCAAGCGCGAGTGAGTTTAGGAAAAGAGCCGCTCAAGCTGGCCTAGAGGTTGTCGATGAGCTGTGTTTTGGCCCAGATTATGCCGAGACCTTGCGCAGATGGAGGAGCGACTTCATGCGTCGCGTCAATGAAATCTTGAGCATTGGATTTGATGATCGATTTGTCAAATTATGGGAATTTTATTTGGCCTATTGTGAAGCAGCGTTTGATGAATCAAACATTGACGTGATTCAGTTCACGCTTAGAAAAGTGCATTGAGCTTTTCTTGAACCCATGCCTTGGACTTGCGATCAATTGCGAACGCTGAGATTGATCTCCATCTAAAAAATCCGCAGCGCAGAAATTAAGACCTGCAGGACCCATTCGGGCTGTACCGATCGTGGCGAAGAACCCACAGAAATCAGATGCGCAGCTGTTTTTAAACCTGTGACAAATAAGCCCTAACAAGCTAAGATGGGTTCGATATTACACGGGACTTGCCATGCCAAATCCAGCCCTAAATCAGTCTGAGCGCCAGAAAAACGTTGCCAATATGCTGGCTACGCTGCGAATTGAAAAGCTCAGCCCAAGCGAAAGTCTCAAGCCCTCGCTGCAGGCCTATGTAGAGGGGCAAAAAACGACCACGGATTTGCTCAACGAAGTCAAGGCCAAAGATGTCGCGCTACGACGCGGATGAGGTCTATTGCA
>CAIOTD010000154.1 GCA_903861115.1 uncultured Burkholderiales bacterium | reverse complement strand
TGCTGGGTGCGTCTGGAAGTACCCGCAAAGAGCCACCCGTGCCTAACCCTGCACTCTCGGCACCGCCGCCCAGGGGCGCTCAACTCCAACTTTATGCACCCAATTTAAAAGCGGGCAACAAAACCTTGGACATTCAAGATCACGGCATCAATGCCTTCTAAATGGGCACAAGGGTGTGAGGCTTTAAAGCCAAAGTTTTTTAAAAGTTAATGCGATCTCTTTAAAGTGAAATCTTTAAAGAGAAACATCAAGTCATTTCTTTTGGCAATTCGGCAAGGGAACATCAGCGCGCATGGACTCGCCCTCCTTGAGGGCCTTGTACTCCACTTTCACGGGTGTTTTACTGAGGCTACTGGTGCCGCTCATGTAGCCAGAGTAATCCAAGATTTTATTGATCTGCCGAGTGCTATCAAGCAAGGTCACCGTGTGCAAAAGCCGCAAATTCTCCTCAATCGGGTCAGAGATCAAGAGTTGCCACTTTTGCGGAGTGATTTGTTCGAGTTGACATTTAAAATCTCGGCCCAGATATTTTCTGCTTGAAAACGAACTCTTTAAATTCAAGGCCGCTTTCTTTTGAGAACAGTCTGGCAATTCAATGACATTGGTGATGACATCGCATAGGCCATCCTTGTATCTGAAATTGAAGACCACAAAACGGTTCTCGTCTATTTTCTCATTTTGGAAAATCTGGGTGGCAACTTGTGCATCGATGTCAGAAGTCGGGTCGCCTTTGGCATGCGCATAAGCGCTGACCATGCACAGGAATAAACAAAGGATGCTTTTCATATACGGGGTTGCATAAAAGGGGCAACATGGCCTTGATTCTAGAGTCCATCGCCAACTGGCTGCAACGATACAACCCTTTTTAACGATCACGCCCTTTCAGAAGACGTGATCAAGACTCTACCCGATTTATCCTGTCTGAGCAATCAAGGCGATCCATTCAGCCCCAAAACCCAAGTGACGATGTCCGTCAACTCGGATTCTGGCACATTGGGATGAGGGGGCATGGGCACCCTTCCCCATTGACCGGCCCCACCATTTTTGATCTTCAACACAAGGGCCTGGGTCGCTTCCTTTTTTTGAGCACTGTATTTTTCAGCCACGGCTTTGAAGGCAGGACCGACCACTTTGTTGTCTACATTGTGACAAATCAAACAACCATGCTTGGCCGCAAGTGCAGCACCAGTGGGTGCGCTTTGCGCCATTGAAAATGTACTGAAGGCGGCAAAGCCAAGTGTGAGCACAAAGGATTTCATCGTTTATCTCTCTCTATCAAAACAGATCTGAACAGTTGGCCCATTGACTTTTGCATGAAAGAGAGGATGGCGCGCTGAACTAAAAGTCCAAAGGCGGCCAAACACCGATTCGCAAAAGAGACCAGGGCGTTAAAAACGCCCGCCCATCTTCTCTTAAGGTCTGCACAAAGACAATTGGGGTTAATACCTCAATGCGCCTTGACGCTATGTATTGTTTTGAGCCCTCACCTCTTGCTCAGAGGTGACTTTCGGCATTCAGCGAACAATCGCGATCACGTCGCGTTTACCGCCTTTGAAGGTGTAGACGGTGAGCGCACCATTTTTAATGTCGCCCTTGTTGTCAAAACTGATGGTGCCAGTGACGCCTTTGTACCCGGAGGTTTGTGCCAACACGGACAGGTATTTTGACGGCTCATAAGAGCCCGCCTTGACCATGGCGGCCACCATCAGATTGATCGAATCGTAAACATAAGGCGCGTACAGCTTCACATCTGAGCCAAAACGTTTTTGGTAACGTAGGCCAAAATCATCCATGCCCTTTTTTTGATTGCCTTCGACGCCACCGGCCTCAGCACAGACCACTTGACCGTCAAGCAATGCATCTCCCGCCAATTTGGCCAGCTCACTC
>CAIOTD010000153.1 GCA_903861115.1 uncultured Burkholderiales bacterium | reverse complement strand
GTCCAAGTCAATCAGGCCGTGGCGGGCGATTTGATCAAGCATGTGATCAAAAAAACCGATGCCCGTGTTCAAATTGGACAAGCCAGTGCCATCCAAATTGATTTGGACATCAATCAAGGTCTCTGCCGTTTGGCGCGTGACTTGCGCTGTTCTTGGTGTGCTCATGGGTGTTTATTTTAAGGCAGTCTGGTGCCCGGGCGCGTACTTTTTTCTAGTGCATCTGTGCGCAGATCAGGCCCAAGGCCTTGATCAGCGCATCGTTTTCTTCTGAGCTGCCAATGGTCAGTCGCAAGCACCCCTTCAAAACCGGGTGCATTTTGGAGACATTCTTGACCAAAATGCCATGGGCCTTCAAAGCCTCGAAGACCTTTTGAGCGCCTGCATCAGAGGGGTCCAGCCCCAGGCGCACCAGCATCATGTTGGCCTGACTTGCATAAGGCGTGAGGCCAGAAATATGTTGCAGCGCTGTGAAGAGCCGCTCACGCTCCCACTTGATTTGCTCGGCTTGGGCCTCAAACACGGCTCGGTGCTCGAGGGCAAAAGACGCGCATGCGGCGTTCAAGACGCTCACATTGTAAGGGGGCCTCACCTTGTTGAGCTCCTCCACCCAAGGGCTTTGGGCCACCAAGTACCCCAGTCTCGCCCCGGCCAAACCAAACTTGGACAAGGTGCGCATCAAGATCACTTGCGCATTGGCGCTGGGATCGTCTCTCATGCGCGAGAGCCACGAGTCCCCAGAAAACGGAGCGTAGGCCTCATCCAGCACCACCACACCCGCGTAGCGGCTGACCCGTTCAATGATGCGCTCTATGGCCCCAGCCTCCCACAAATTGGCGGTCGGGTTGTTCGGATAGGCCAAGTACACAATGCACGGCTTGTGCAAATCGATGGCGTCGAGCATTTTGGGGACATCCAGCTCAAAATCTTCCCTCAAGGGCACGCCCACATAGGTCAAGCCCATCAATTGCGCGCTCATGGCGTACATCACAAAGCCGGGCTCTGGCGCCAAGACGACGGCGCCCTTTTTCATGCAGGCCAGCGACAAGAGCGAAATCAACTCGTCCGAGCCATTGCCAAGCATCAAGTCGTGCCCTGCAGGCACGCCCACATAGTCCACCAACTGCGCCTTCAAGGCCTCAATGCCTGGACCGGGATAGCGGTTGAACTCCAAGGCCCCCAAGGTTTGACCCAACTGGGTTTGCAAGTCTGCGGGCAAGGTGAAGGGGTTCTCCATCGCATCCAACTTGATCATCCCTGAGGAGGACTGCACATGGTAAGCCGACAAGGCCTTGACCTCATCTCGAATGACACGCAAATCGGGCACGCTCTGCTTTGAATTCATGGTCTGGGTGTTTTGAAAAAATTGAACATCAACGTGACAGACAGGCGTCCTAGCCGTTGGGGGCTTGCAACTGTTTCAAGAGCGCAAGATCCTCGGGGCCCAAATCTGACGCCTCCTCTTTGAGCCTCATCTCGGCCGCTTTGGCATGCGCGTTCAAGCCTTCGCCATGGGCGAGCACGCTGGCAATGCGACCCAAGTGCTGTGCACCTATTGCACTCACTTCGATCAAGCTCGAGCGCTTTTGGAAATCATACACCCCCAAAGGCGAGCTAAAGCGCGCCGTGCTTGAGGTGGGCAAGACGTGGTTGGGGCCCGCACAATAATCCCCCAACGACTCGCTCGTGTAAGCCCCCAAAAAGATCGCCCCCGCGTGTTTCAAATGGGGCTCCCAAGCATGGGGATCGCGAGAGGAAATCTCCAAGTGCTCCGGTGCAATGGCGTTGCTGATCTCACACGCCTCCTCCATGCTGCGCGTGTGAATCAACGCACCCCGGTTGTTGATGGATTTCAAAATGATGGGGGCTCTGGGCATGGTGGGCAACAGTCTTTGCATGGCGGCCAGCACACGCTCAATGTAGGCCTCATCCGGACAGAGCAAAATGCTTTGCGCAAGTTCATCGTGCTCGGCTTGAGAAAACAAATCCATGGCCACCCAGTCAGCGGGCGTCGTGCCATCGGCCAAGACCAAAATCTCACTCGGCCCTGCAATCATGTCGATGCCCACGGTCCCAAACACGCGTCGCTTGGCGCTCGCCACATAGGCGTTGCCTGGCCCCGTGATTTTGTCCACCTTGGGCACCGTCTCGGTCCCATAGGCCAAGGCCCCAACCGCTTGGGCGCCGCCAAGCGTGAACGCGCGGTGCACGCCCGCCACGTGGGCGGCGGCCAAGACCAAGGCGTTTCTCTCGCCACCCGGTGTGGGCACCACCATCACGATCTCGCCCACGCCGGCGACGTGCGCTGGAATGGCGTTCATCAAGACGCTTGATGGGTAGGCCGCTTTGCCCCCGGGCACATAAATGCCCACACGGTCCAAGGCCGTCACCTTTTGTCCAAGCAAGGTGCCGTCCTCGTCTTTAAAACTCCAGCTCTCACCACTGGCTTTTCTTTGGGCCTCGTGGTAGCGGCGCACGCGCTCAGCGGCCGCCTGCAACGCCTCTTTTTGAGCCGCTGGCAAGGCCTTGAAGGCCGCCTCAAAATCTTCAGGCCCCAAACTCAACTCGCTCATGCGCTTGGCATCGATGCCATCGAGCTCGCGCGTGTAGTCAAGAAGTGCCGTGTCCCCTTGTGCTTTCACTCGCGCCAAAATGCCCTGCACGCGCACTTCAATGGCCTCGTCCGTGTCCGCAGACCAATGCAGGCGCGCTTTAAAGTCGCGCTCGAAATGGTCTTGGGTGCTAGAGAGTCGTAGGGGAGTGAGTTTCATGGTGGATCAAACGTGTTTGACGAAGAGACAAAAAAATATCTGCGTGCTCTAGCGCGATTCAACCGCTTTAGAAAAAGCTTCAATGAGCCCTTTGATGTGCGCTTGTTTGAGCTTCAAGGCCGCTTGGTTGACCACGAGTCTGGAGCTGATGGGCATGATGTGCTCCACCTCCACCAAATGATTGGCCTTCAAGGTGCTGCCCGTTGAGACCAAGTCCACAATGGCATCGGCCAAACCCGTCAAAGGCGCGAGCTCCATGCTGCCGTAAAGTTTCACCACATCCACATGCACGCCTTTGCTGGCAAAAAAATCCTTGGCAATGTTGACGTACTTGGTCGCCACTTTTAAGCGAGAACCTTGCCGCACCACCGCCTCGTAATCAAAATCGGCACGCGTGGCCACACTCATTCGGCACTTGGCAATTTTTAAATCCAGGGGCTGATAGAGTCCAGCCCCCCCGTGCTCAATCAAGGTGTCCAGTCCCGTGACGCCCAAGTCGGCCCCCCCATACTGCACATAGGTGGGCACATCAGAGGCACGCACCAAGACCACGCGCACGTGCGCTTGGCTCGTCGTCAAGATGAGCTTTCTGGACGTCTCGGGGTTTTCCAAAACCTCGATCCCCGCTTGAGCCAACAAGGGCATCGTTTCATCGAAAATTCGTCCCTTGGACAGCGCCAATGTAATCATTTCACTCTTTCTATATCGGCCCCAAGCGCTCTCAGCTTGGACTCCATTTTTTCGTAGCCACGGTCCAAATGGTAGATGCGCTGAACCCGTGTTTCGCCTTTGGCGACGAGACCGGCCATCACCAAACTGGCCGAGGCCCTGAGGTCGGTGGCCATCACCTCGGCGCCTGAGAGCTCGGGCACGCCTTCAATCATGGCCACTTTGCCGTCGATCTCGATTTGAGCGCCCAAGCGCACCAATTCATTCACGTGCATGAAGCGGTTCTCAAAAATCGTCTCCGTGACTTTAGCATGCCCTTTGGCGACCGCATTCAAGACCATGAACTGCGCTTGCATGTCGGTTGGAAAACCGGGGTACTCGGTGGTCCTGAAACTTTGCGCCTTCAAGTGCACAAAGGGGTCCTTGGGTGCCTTCACCCGAATGCCGCCTGGGGCCTCCTCGATGGTGACGCCTGCACTGATGAGTTTTTCAATCACCGCTTCCAAATGCTGGGGGTTGGCGCCCTTTAAAAACACGTCGCCGCCTGTGCAGGCCACTGCGCACAAGAAGGTCCCCGCCTCAATCCTGTCGCTCACCACACGGTGGTGCACACCGTGCAACGCCTCAACCCCTTGAATGCGAATCTTGGACGTGCCCGCCCCTTCAATGCGCGCGCCCATGGCGCTCAGCATGTCGGCCAAATCAGGAATCTCGGGCTCTTGGGCCGCGTTTTCCAGCACCGTCTCGCCCTCGGCCAAGGACGCGGCCATCATCAAATTCTCGGTGCCCGTGACCGTCACCATGTCGGTCGTGATGCGCGCGCCATGGAGTCGGCGTTTGCCCCCCATGATGGAGGCAATCATGTAGCCGTGCTCGACCTTGATGTCGGCGCCCATGGCTTGCAAGCCTTTGATGTGCTGATCCACCGGTCTAGAACCAATGGCGCAGCCCCCAGGCAAGGACACGCGCGCGACACCAAAGCGAGAGAGCAAAGGCCCCAGCGCCAAAACCGATGCACGCATGGTCTTGACCAACTCATAGGGCGCCTCGGGCTTTAAGCCCTCCACCGCCTTCAAGCTGATGTCTCCCGAGGCTGTGGTGTGAATGGCGACCCCCATGTTGCTGAGCAACTTCTTCATGGTGGCCACGTCTTGCAAATCGGGCACGTTGTGCAGCACCACCTCTTCGCGCGTCAACAAGGCGGCACACAACTCAGGCAGGGCCGCGTTCTTGGCGCCAGAGATGCTCACTTCGCCGCTCAGGGTCTTGCCCCCTTTGATGATCAATTGGTCCATGTGCTTTAGGCTCCAGCGCTTTGGTCGCGCTCTTGGGCCCACTCAGTGGGCGTGAAGGTCTTCATCGACAAGGCATGCACCTCATCGGTGTGCATCTTTTGTCCTAAGGTTTTGTAGACCAGTTGATGTCTTTTGATCGAGCGCAAGCCCTCGAACTCGGGCGAGACGATGGTGGCAAACCAATGGCGACCGTCTCCTTCAATCGAGATGGCGGTGCACAGCAGGCCTTGGGCGATCAGGTCTTCGAGGTCTTGTGAGGTCATGGGGTGAATGCTTTCAAATCGGTAAAAAATGAACGTGGCGGGGGAAGGGTCTATCGACAGGCAATCGTTTGCTCTTTAGCCCCTGATTTTGTAGCCCGTCTTGAGCAAATAAAGCGCCAAACTGGCCACCGCCACCAAGGCACCGAACACCAAACTGAAACTGAGCCAAGGAGAGACATCGCTCACCCCAAAAAAGCCAAACCGAAACCCATCGATCATGTAAAAGAAGGGGTTCAAATGACTCAAGCGTTGCCAAAAGGGCGGCAAGGAATGGATCGAGTAAAACACACCGCTCAAAAACGTCATGGGCATGATGACAAAGTTTTGAAAGGCCGCCATCTGATCGAACTTCTCCGCCCACAGGCCCGCAATCAGCCCCAGGGTGCCCAACATGGCGGCCCCCAAAAGGGCAAACACCAAAATCCACAAGGGGTACACAAAGGTCAAAGGCACAAAATACAAGGTCACCACCAGCACCCCGGTGCCCACCGCCAAACCGCGCACCATGGCCGACAAAACATACGCACTGAACCAACTCCAGTGGCCCAAGGGAGAGAGCAAAATAAAGACCAGGTTGCCCATGATTTTGCTCTGCACCATGGACGAGGAGCTGTTGGCAAATGCGTTTTGCAACAAACTCATCATGATGAGACCGGGCAACAAGAAGGACGTGTATTTCAATTGGTCATAGACCTGAACGCGGTCTTCCAACACGTGTCCAAAGATCAACAAATACAGCACCGCGCTCAGCACGGGAGCGGCAATCGTTTGAAAGCTCACCTTCCAAAAGCGCAATATTTCTTTGTAAAAAAGTGCTCTCCAGCCCTTCATGATGGCACCCCTTGTTTGTTGTTCATCACGTCCAAAAAGACATCTTCCAAATCGGCCTTTCGCACCTCAATGTCCTCAGGGTTCAATTGCGCTTGGCGCAACATCGACAAGTAGTGCTCGATCTGTTGGGCATTGTGTGCGGGCAACTGCACGATGCGGCCTGTGATCCTGGCCAAGGCTTGCAACTCGGGCGGCAAGGCGCCGTCCAATTTGAACCGCAGCACATTGCTCGATGAGGCCTTCAAGAGCTCACTCGTGGTGTTCAAGGCCACCACCTCGCCGGCTTTGAGCATGGCAATGCGTGAACACAAGGCCTCGGCCTCCTCCAAATAATGGGTGGTCAAGAGCACCGTGTGACCGAGCTTGTTGAGCTTGGCAATGAATTGCCAAAGCGTTTGGCGCAACTCCACATCCACGCCTGCCGTGGGCTCGTCCAAAACGATCACGGGCGGTTTGTGCACCAAGGCTTGAGCCACCAAAACGCGTCGCTTCATGCCGCCAGAGAGCTGACGCATATTGCTGTTGGCTTTGTCGCTCAGCCCCAAATTCTCAAGCAACTCATCGATCCAATCGGCATTGTCATCGATGCCAAAGTAACCGGACTGAAAACGCAGGGCCTCGACCACCGAAAAGAAGGGGTCAAAGACCAACTCTTGGGGCACGACACCGAGTTGTCGTCTGGCCTGGGCCGGATCGGTTCTCACATTGTGGCCTTGGATCAAGACCTCGCCCGAGCTCGCTTTGGACAAACCACTCAAGATGCTGATCAAGGTGGTCTTGCCCGCGCCATTGGGGCCCAGGAGTCCAAAGAACTCGCCTTGCTCGATCTCAAAGCTCACCCGGTTCAAGGCCGTGAAGGGGCCCTTGGGCGTTGAATAGGTCTTGCTGACGGATTGGATGGAAATGGCAGACATGTGAGTGGGGTTTTAGGTGGTGGTGCTGGTGAAAAAGAGCGCGCGTGTCGTGCGGGTCGTGCGGGTCGTGCGTGTCGTGGGGGTCGTCAGGGCAGGCTTTAAGGCTTGGGGCCTCAAGGGCTTGCCAAGAAGAGGTCCACGCCATAAACTTTGGCCAAATTTTGAAGGGGTTCGGACAAATGGTTCACCTTCATGTGCAGGCCCTTCATTTGCAATTCTCTTTTAAACCCCAAAAGAACGGCCAAGGCACTGGAGTTGAACATCGTCAACGCACTGGCATCGATTTCAAAGGTCTTGTCTTGCGCCGCCTGCACGTCTTTCAAGCGGTCTTGAAAACGCGTCAAGACCCCTTGCGCTTCTTGGTGTGTGATTTTGGCGGGCAGAGAAAAGGTGTTCATCGTGTGGCTCAATCGTTGGGGGAGGGTCAAGGGCGAGCGTGCATGAGCGCTCAAGGTTTCACTTCTTGGCCAAATTGCTCTTGTTTCTCTCACTCAAGGTCACAATCAAACCGTCCAAGCCTTTGGCATTGATTTCTTGGGCAAACTGCGTGCGGTAGGTATCCACCAACCAGACCCCTAGGACATTCAAGTTGTAGATTCTCCAAGTGGCCTGTCCCGGCTGCTTTTCAACCCGGTAGTCAATTTGAATGGGCTCAGGGCCGCCTTGAATCTCGGTTCGGACCAAGACCTCGGTGTCTTGCGCACTCGCTCTCAAAGGCTTGATCACGACGGACTGGTCCTTGATTTGATTCAAAGCGCCCGCATAGGTTCTGATCAAGAGGGTTTTGAACTCGTCTTGCAGCCGAGCCTTTTGCTCGTCACTGGCTTGTCGCCAAGCGGGGCCGACCGCAGACGCGGTCATTCTTTGAAAGTTCAAATGCGGCATCACCTGGGTGTCCACCAAGGCACGGATTTTTTGCATGTCCCC
Organism: uncultured Burkholderiales bacterium; assembly: GCA_903861115.1. GTDB lineage: Bacteria > Pseudomonadota > Gammaproteobacteria > Burkholderiales > Burkholderiaceae_C > Limnohabitans. Next base: position 1,309 of record CAIOTD010000153.1, on the reverse strand, counting down.
GTTTTTAAGGGACTTGTCGCTGCGAACCGTGTCAAAGAGCTCTGCACTCAAGCGCTTGATGAACTCATCGGGCCCCTCTTCGGCAGCAAAAGCTGGGGCCGACAAGACCCCCAAAAGGCCTGCAACAACAAGACTCAACACGCCGAGCAACGCTCTTTTGGCATTCAATGGATTAACACTCATGACACATTCATTGGATTGAAGCGGGAAGCACACCCGCAGACATCAAAGACCCGTGTTCAAAGGGGGCACCCCCCATGAATCAGGAACAACCCCGTATTATCCCTCGAACCGCGAGACCCGCGTGCAAAGCTTTGTATTTTGGCCATGAACTGAGGGGTTTGCGTCAAAACCGAGCACTGTTCAGGACACCAGGGCCACTTTACTGGCTGAAATCTTCCTCTTTTTCGGTGGGTGGGTCGCCATCGTAAATGTCTGAGCGTCTCTTTTGCAGGTACACGTCCCGCACAAAACTGTAGCGGTCCAAGGCCGCCTCATCCAGTTCTTGCTCAAGCCCCAAGTATTTGGCCCGTTTGTCGGTCAAATTCAAAGCGGTCAACTCATACATGTTCTCTTTGGGGCGCACGCGCTTGACGGGTGTGGCTTGCACATCCAAGGCCAGCAATGCACTCGAATCCCTGAGCGTTGAGGGCCCAAGCAAGGGCAAGACCACATAAGGACCGGCGCCCACACCCCAGACGCCCAAGGTTTGCCCAAAATCTTCGCTGTGGCGCTCAAGCTTCATGGGGGTTGCCCAGTCGATCAAGCCATAGACCCCAATCGTGGTGTTGATCAAGACGCGCGCAAAACCCTCGAGCGCTTGCTTGGGCTTGAATTGAAGCGCGCTGTTGGTCGCTGACCACGCGTCGGAGATGTTGCCAAAGAAATTGCGCACGCCCGTGCGCACAAAATTGGGCGTGACATCGACATAGGCCTGCGCAATGGGTTTGGTCACATTTTGATCAATTTTGTCGTTCAATTGAAAGACCGAACGATTAAACCCCTCCCAAGGGTCCTTGGCATTGGCTTGTCGAGGATGCAAGGCCGGCTCTTCTTGGGCGATTTCAGCCCAGACGGGCGTGGCCAGGACATTGAAGGCCAGGGCCAACACGCTGCACGCGACCCAACGCCACTTGCGCTCATGGCCTTTTAGAGGTCTGGGTCTGTATCGGGTCGGCTGCATGAATGGGTCCTTGTGGAGTTTGAAAGCGCTCGCGGATCGGTGGGACCGGCGAGGCTGCTGGGTGTTATTTTTTGGTGTCCGTGGGGTCGGACGCTTTGCTGTAGAGGAACTGACTGATCAAGTTTT
>CAIOTD010000152.1 GCA_903861115.1 uncultured Burkholderiales bacterium | reverse complement strand
CACCCAATTGAACGGTGGCGATAACGAGCAAATCGAACACCAGCTTTTTGCGCTCTTTCGTATTGCTGAACACGACAAAAGTTGCCAAAGGCCCCAAAGCGATGTCCACGCCAACCATGATCAAAAACAAGTCAGTGGCGCCTGACAGCTGGCCGTAGGGCCACGGATACCAGACACCGAAAACCAGGACTGCGGCCAAACAGGCCAGCACTGCGCTGCAGGCCAGGTGCAGGCTGCTTGCTATCAACTTGGGGCGAAGCTGCGTTGCAAACATAGGTCATTGACTAGCATTTGTTTGGAAAAACTTCGATGTTCGACCGTTAGCCACCCAATTGGCATACTGCTTTGGGAAAGCGGCCTGATAACGGATTTCATAATATTGCGCCTCCCGCGGTCGTCCTAACAAGTTGAGACTCGCAATAATTTTTTCAATGGCGATGGGGCTGACATTGGCGTGAAGCAGGTTGCATGCGATTTCAAGGCTATCTTGCGCGTTCCCAGGGTTCAATTCCATGTGCAACCTTGCAAAACTTGCCTCATTCACAAACAAAAGCACATCTTTTGACTTTAATTGAAAACCCTTAGCGTATTCAGCAGGTCGCAAATTTTCGGGCAAGTAAACAAGGTGGATGCGGTAATAGCTATCCCACACAACATTACAAATCCACAACACTGCAGGCACAAGAGCCAGGGTTGAAATGCGCGCTTTTGGCGACGACATAACTGCGGCATAAAGCCAATTTTCAGACCGACGCCCTTGGCCGCGATAACTGTGCAAATACCATGCAGAAATTAAAAAAGCAAATTGAAACTGCCCGTACCAAAGTGGAAACTCCAACAAACTGTGCACACCAATCAAGGCCAGAATTGCCCAGGCAACCCGCTGAACTGGTTCTTTCGCCTGCCAAGGTTGCGCACGAATTACGACCCAACACGTGAGTGCAAAGACCAAACACGCCAATGGAAAGCCAAGCGTCACGGCCAAGTGCAACGGCAAGTTATGTGCGTTGTCTAAATATTCACAGGATCTAGGGCCTTCAACCAAAGTCATGAACTGCGCATATGGCACTTCGCCCCAACCCCAGCCAAGCAACGGCTTTTGCATTGCGATCTGCCACATATTTTTCCAAATGAGCAGCCGACTCACGCAAAGCTCGTCGCCCTTGATCAACCGGGTGATTGATGACCCTTCATGACCCGACAGTTTTGGCAAAAGCCACGATGCCGCAAAGTATGTAGCGGTACCAATTGTCAAGAGATGCCGTTTTTCAAAGTGGTCATTACTTGAAGCCTGTTCGTTACGACGCCAAAGCCAGACCAGCATCCAAAGCAATATCAATTCGGCCATGCCTGTTCGCGACATGGAAACGGCGAGCCCGACACTAAGCGCAACAACAGCAAGCCCGAGTCCCAACCTCTTTAGAAGACCTCCAAGCGTGAAAGCATGGCTAGAAGGCCTGCAATCTACATGCCAAACCATGACAGCGAGACCTATTGCACACGAACTAGCAAACAGGTTACGTTGCCGTAAGTTGCCGTACGCTTCACCTAAAGACGCGGTATTTACCCAAGGATCGAATGAATCTGCGACGCCGAAGTACTGCATCAATGCAAGAACGGTATTCAGCAGAGGAGCCGCCACCCAAGCCAAGCACGCGGCATTCCACAAGCCCTTGCGCGTGATGGGAGCAGCAGCAACTAGGCCCACCAAAATCGCAACACTGGATACAAAAATTAACGCTGGCTGTACTGTTGAGATCGGGGGGGCAGCAAAGGGATTTAGCCAGGGTACAGCCACAAGGACGGCGGCAACTGCTACGGTGAGTGACAATTTGCTTGGATGATTTGTTATTGCGTTGGCCACGGAGTTGACTGTCCTTCGGACGCTTAATTGAATTTTCAGGGGCGGGTTCCGCGAGTCAGGCTTAGTCTTTGAATACAAAAAAACCGCCCGGAGGCGGTTTTTCTCTCAAAAGAGTTGCGCTATTAAATGCTAGTTTTGGCAACTTGCAGGCAAATATTTACCGCTGATTTTGGTGCCAGAAACCCCACTAGTGCCACAGACCCATGTCAGCGAATTACCAGCAATGGATGGCGTAAGTGCAAGCTGCCCACCATTGATCAGGTTCTCCTTATTGGTAGCTGTCGCAGTGACCCTCGTACCATCCCAACTGACACTGGAAACGTATTGGCTCGAAGCTCCCACGCTAACTGAGGCAGCACCAGGTAGCGTGCCAAAGGACTGGTGATACTCAGTGATCGTAGTCTTTGGTACCTCCAACGCCAAAATAACTTCAGTCACCTTAGCCCGCACCGTGTAGTCTTGATAAGCAGGCAGTGCGACCGCAGCCAAAATACCAACGATCGCCACGACGATCATCAGCTCAATCAGGGTGAAACCCTTTTGCATTGCAGACTTCATAATCATTCCCTCATAATTTTGAACTAGCGGCAGTCACCGCGACATGTGCAAGCCGCACGACTTTATTCTAAGCACTAAACAAGACTGTTTGGTGATTATTGTAAATTTAATTTGTGTTTTTCGCCACAGTACACGTTTGCCTTAGGGCAAAGACAGCGTGCGTTGGCACTGGTAAAGCGATGCAAAGAGGCAAAAAAATGCCCCGCTACGGGCGGGGCATTGGGATCAGCGGCTTCTTCACAAGGGCTAAGCCGCTGACGTGCGGCTGAAATTACAACATCGCTTTCAACAATTTCGCCATTTCTGAAGGGTTGCGGGTGATGGTGAATCCGCACTCTTCCATCACCGCAAGCTTGGCTTCCGCCGTGTCCGCGCCACCACTGATCAAGGCACCGGCGTGGCCCATGCGTTTGCCTGCAGGGGCGGTCACGCCAGCGATGAAGCCAACGATGGGCTTCTTCATGTTGAGCTTGCACCAGCGGGCAGCTTCGGCCTCGTCGGGGCCGCCGATTTCGCCAATCATGATGACGGCGTCGGTATCGGGGTCATCGTTGAAGGCGCGCATCACATCAATGTGCTTGAGGCCATTGATGGGGTCGCCACCAATGCCCACGGCAGTGGACTGGCCCAGGCCGATTTCGGTGAGTTGAGCCACCGCTTCATAAGTCAAGGTGCCGGAGCGCGACACCACACCAATGCGGCCTTTGCGGTGGATGTGGCCGGGCATGATGCCGATCTTGATTTCGTCAGGCGTGATCAGTCCGGGGCAGTTGGGTCCGAGCAGCAGGGTTT
>CAIOTD010000151.1 GCA_903861115.1 uncultured Burkholderiales bacterium | reverse complement strand
TGCGATAAAAACATGCCCGGCGGCATGATTGGTATTGCCCGCATGAACGTCCCAGGTATTTACGTTTACGGTGGCACGATTAAGCCTGGTTCGCACAAAGGGCGCGACCTGAACATTGTTTCGGTGTTTGAGGCAGTGGGCGAGTTCACCATGGGCCGCATGAGCCAAGAGGATTTCAAAGCAATCGAGCAAAAAGCGATTCCGGGTTCGGGTTCGTGCGGCGGGATGTACTCAGCCAATACGATGAGTTCGGCCTTTGAGGCGATGGGGATGGCGCTGCCGTATTCAAGCACGCTGGCCAATGAAGATCAGGTTGCCATCGATAATGCGGCTGAGGCTGCGCGAGTGTTGGTGGACGCCGTGCGAAATAATCGCAGACCGCGCGACATCATTACACGCAAGTCTCTTGAAAACGCCGTTTCCGTCATTATGGCGATTGGCGGCTCAACAAACGCAGTGCTGCATTTTCTTGCCATTGCCCATGCAGCCGAAGTGCCTTGGACAATTGATGACTTTGAAAAAGTGCGCCAACGCGTACCGGTGTTGTGCGATTTAAAGCCCTCAGGTAAGTATTTGACTGTTGAGTTGCATCGCGCAGGCGGCGTGCCGCAAGTGATGAAGATTTTGCTCAATGCCGGCTTATTGCACGGCGATTGCATGACTATTTCGGGCAAAACGATTGCTGAAGTCTTAAAGGATGTGCCGGATCAGCCGCCTGCCGATCAGCAGGTGATTCGCCCAATCTCTAACGCCATGTACGAACAGGGGCATTTGGCCATTCTGAAAGGAAACCTGTCGCCCGAAGGTTCGGTGGCAAAAATCACTGGCCTAAAAAATCCTGTTATTACAGGTCCCGCGCGCGTCTTTGACTCAGAAGACGATGCAATGGCCGCGATCATGGAGCGCAAGATCACGCATGGCGACATCGTGGTCATTCGCTATGAAGGCCCCAAGGGTGGCCCAGGGATGCGTGAAATGTTGGCTCCCACTTCGGCGCTCGTTGGTCAGGGCCTGGGTGAGACGGTCGGTTTGATTACCGACGGGCGCTTCTCTGGAGGCACTTGGGGCATGGTGGTTGGACACGTTGCGCCCGAGGCCTTTGTGGGTGGTTTGATTGGTCTGATCAAAGAGGGCGACTCAGTCACCATCGACGCACACAAGCTTCTGTTGCAGTTGAATGTGCCCGAGGCCGAAATTGCCGAGCGTCGTAAAACCTGGGTGCAGCCCAAGCCGCGCTATAACCGCGGCGTACTCGCTAAGTTTGGTCGCTTGGCAAGTACGGCAAGCCGCGGAGCTGTGACGGATGCGTTTGACGAATAAGCCGGATGCGTTGGACAACCAAGTGTTTACGGCGCGGGTATCTAGGGCTTGTCGTAGCCCTAGCGTGCGCCTGTTTTTTGGGGGCGCCTCAATTCGCAGTGGCGCAAGCAGTTTTGCCCGCGCCAGCAGCCTTGCCTGCGCTGTCTTTTGAGGCCGGCCTTGAGTTGGCTCGTACAAAAACCTGCCTGGGATGTCACCAACTAGATTCCAAGCGGGTTGGGCCTAGTTTTCAAGCTGTCGGCCAACGGCATGGCAACCAGACTGGCTCGCTCGAATATCTGGCTAGTGCAATTCGTCAGGGTGGGCGAGGGCGTTGGGGGGCGGTGCCAATGCCTGCCCAGCCGCAGGTTAGTCAACAAGACGCGCTGCAATTAGCGCAATGGATTCTTTCCTTAAGGTAAATGTGCAATGCAAAATACAAATGAGACGACGGGCGCGGCCCTTGGCCCACAGGTAGCCGTCTTTGGCGGTGGCTGCTTTTGGTGCACCGAGGCGGTATTTACCGCCATGAAAGGTGTACTGTCTGTTCAGTCGGGCTACTGTGGCGGTTCGGTGCAAAATCCCACTTACGAACAAGTTTGCGGCAAAGATACGGGCCATATCGAGGTTGTCAAAATCGAGTTTGATTCACAGCAGGTTGATTTTGCTGCGTTATTAGAGGTGTTCTTTGCGACGCACGACCCAACGACACCCGGTCGCCAAGGTAATGATGTCGGGCCGCAGTATCAGTCAGCTGTGTTTTATCAAGATGAGGCGCAGCAAGAGCTTACCCAGCAGTACATTGCGCATCTAGAGCAATCAGGTGCCTACGACGCGCCGGTCTGTACCGAGCTGCGCGCTGCTGCTAAGTTCTGGCCGGCCGAGCAATATCACGCAGATTACTTTGCACTGCACCCTGAACAGGGCTATTGCCAGTTTGTGATTGCCCCAAAAGTTCAGAAATTCCGTCAGAAATTTGCCGCAAAACTTAAGGGTTAACCCTTGAATTAGGCTGTAAATTCAAAATAAATTGAAAAAATTGCCATATTTCAGATTTATTTCGGCTTTACGTTTGACAGGGCAAATTAATCCATGCATAATCTCGTTTCTCTGCTTCTACCAAAGCAGGGAAGCAGCAGAAGTCAGTCGCAGCAAACCGGTTAGTTAACGGCAAATTGCTGAAAGATAGCTAAAAGTTGCAAGAAATAAGCCGAAGTTAGAAGTTAAAAACTAGGTTATAATACGTTCTACCGAATGCGAGTAAGCAGTACGAAGTACCTTGTTCTTTAAAAATTTGACAACCGATAAGTGTGGGCGCTTGGAATGAGTGTCGCAGGTTTGCTGGCTGTAACAGGTCAGTAGATTGCAAACGAAATCAAGTGCTCACAAAGAAGTTTGGAAATGATTATCTAGGCGTAAAAGCTTAGATGAGTAATAACCTCACTTCCTTTGAGCAGCGACGTATAACCGGCCTTGGGGTAAAACCTGGGGTCAAGGAAATACGATTTATACAGAGATTAAACTGAAGAGTTTGATCCTGGCTCAGATTGAACGCTAGCGGGATGCCTTACACATGCAAGTCGAACGGCAGCGCGGACTTCGGTCTGGCGGCGAGTGGCGAACGGGTGAGTAATATATCGGAACGTGCCCAGTAGCGGGGGATAACTACTCGAAAGAGTAGCTAATACCGCATACGACCTGAGGGTGAAAGCGGGGGATCGCAAGACCTCGCGCGATTGGAGCGGCCGATATCAGATTAGGTAGTTGGTGGGGTAAAGGCCCACCAAGCCAACGATCTGTAGCTGGTCTGAGAGGACGACCAGCCACACTGGGACTGAGACACGGCCCAGACTCCTACGGGAGGCAGCAGTGGGGAATTTTGGACAATGGGCGCAAGCCTGATCCAGCAATGCCGCGTGCAGGACGAAGGCCTTCGGGTTGTAAACTGCTGTTGTCAGGGAAGAAATCCTCTGGGTTAATACCTCGGGGGGATGACGGTAC
>CAIOTD010000150.1 GCA_903861115.1 uncultured Burkholderiales bacterium | reverse complement strand
CCATTTTTAATGTCGCCCTTGTTGTCAAAACTGATGGTGCCAGTGACGCCTTTGTACCCGGAGGTTTGTGCCAACACGGGTAGGTATTTTGAAGGCTCATAAGAGCCCGCCTTGACCATGGCGGCCACCATCAGATTGATCGCATCGTACACATAAGGCGCGTACAGCTTGACTTCTGAGCCAAACCGTTTTTGGTAACGCAGGCCAAAATCATCCATGCCCTTTTTTTGATTGCCTTCGACGCCACCGGCCTCAGCACAGACCACTTGACCGTCAAGCAATGCATCTCCCGCCAATTTGGCCAGCTCACTCGTGCAAATACCATCTCCACCCATGAATTTTGCGCCGATGCCCAAAGATTTCATTTGCTTGAGCATGGGACCACCCACTGCATCCATGCCGCCAAAGAAAATGATGTCAGGCTTTTTGGCTTTCAAGGTCGTCAAAATGGGCATGAAATCGGTGGCCTTGTCGGTCGTGTACTCACGTCCAACGACCACGCCTCCTGCGGCTTTTACGGCCTTGTCAAACTCGTCTGCAACACCTTGTCCATAGGCCGTTCTGTCATCAACCACAGCGATGGCTTTGCCCTTGAGGTCCTTCACGGCATATTTACCGAGCACACCGCCGAGTTGAACGTCGTCAGCAACCACTCTAAAGGCCGTGTTAAATCCTTGACGGGTGTATTTTGGGTTGGTTGCAGAAGGAGAAATTTGAGGAATGCCCTCGTCGTTGTAGATTTTGGATGCGGGAATTGTGGTGCCTGAGTTCAAATGCCCAATCACACCCTTGACCTTCTCGTCGACCAACTTTTGAGCCACTGCAGTCCCTTGCTTGGGATCTGAGGCGTCGTCCTCTGCCACCAACTCAAATTTGATTTTTTTGCCGCCAATGCTCACGCCTTTGGCGTTCAATTCCTCGATGGCCATTTTGGCGCCATTTTCATTGTCTTTGCCCAAATGGGCGATGGGACCGCTCAAAGGTGCAACGTGACCAATTTTGACCACTTGCTCTTGAGCGAACGCTGGCTTGAAGACACCAATCAGCAAAGTAACACCGAAGAGTGCAACACCTTTTTTAATGGTCAAACTTGAGTTCCGTGTCATGAGTAAGATTTCCTTTTATGGCTGGTTTTAAATGAAAGGGTCAGAGCGCATCAAGTTCAGATGAATTGATCAAAATGACGTCAATACGGTCAAATTATGCATGGACTTTTAACCCAAAAGAGCTTTATGGCGAGATCTTGTTTAAAAAGGGAAAGGGATCCAAGGGCCGACAGATGTCGTTTGTTTGGAGAACACGGGTGGCTTGTCTGAATTCACCAAAATGGGGCATTCGGGTGATTTGACATTGGGGTCAGTCGAAACGATGGGGAGGTGTCACTGTCCACGGCGAGGGTCAAGAGGAGGAGGCGCATCGGACTGAGACCATTCGTGCATGACATCAGCCATGGTGGAAGCGATCAATTCAGGCAAAAGACGCTCAATCGCCTCAAAGACCCTCAATTGCACCTCTTCACTCAGTTCTTTCATCGCCTGGTCGGCTTGGGATGGCTCGGTATGCCCGTGGACAGCGCTTAAAGGCTCTACAGGCCTTAAATTGGGCACGCGCTCAAGAAAGTGTGGGTCGGCCAACACCTTCAGCGCCAGCAAGTCCTCTTGCGCCTTGAGGTCAGAGCGGGCGTGGAGGTAGGACGAGGCGTCTGCTTCGTGTGGGTCAACATGTGGGGGCGTGTTCATCAAATTTCCCTGAGACGATGAAAGGGGGCTGCTCATCAAGCGGGCGTTTTCTGAGACAGGTCGTGACGCTTCATGGTGTAGCCTCTTTCTTGATACGTCTTCCAGCGTATTCTTGCCAGTGCTTTGTCCTCATCGTCGGTGCTCACAAGCTCAATGACGCGTTCAAACTTCTCAAAGCCGCTGGCAAGGGTGTCTCCAAGGCTGAGGAGCACGTCGTGATGCGGCAACGCGTTCAAGGGACTGACATCACTGCAAAGCACAATGGGCGAGCGTGCAAGCACATAATCGGGTGCATCGATCATGCAATGCGCCACAAAATCACAGGCGCCCACCTCCCACAAGGCCATGTCCAAGGCGGTCAAGCGCTCGCTGGGCGCCCAGACCATCACTTTTGCACCAGAAGAGAAAGCTTTTCTCAACAAACGACAAGCATAGTTCAACTTATTGGGCGTGTTGAAATGAAAAGCAATCTCGGTCATGGTGCTGGCCTTAGGCTTTTTTACGTTGAGGCGTGCTAGAGGACTCAACGTCCGCTTTCGCCTCATGAATCAAATAGGAAAGCAACAAAGGCACTGGGCGACCCGTTGCACCTTTACCGGGGCCAGAGCTCTTCCAAGCGGAACCCGCTATGTCCAAATGTGCCCAATTCATCTTGCCCACGAAGCGTTGCAAGAATTTGGCCGCCGTGATGGAGCCGGCCGATCGATCGGCCACGTTGGCGGTGTCCGCAAAATTCGATTTCAAGCCTTCAGCGTACTCCTCATCCAAGGGCAGCCGCCAGCACGGGTCCAGCGTTCTTTCACCGGCACTCATCAGCTCTTCGGCCAATTTGTCCTGCGCAGCAAAGAGGCCACTTCTTAAGTGCCCCAACGCGATGATGCAAGCCCCGGTGAGGGTCGCAATGTCGATGATGGCGCGGGGCTTGAAGCGCTCGGCATAGGTCAATGCATCGCACAAAATCAACCGTCCTTCGGCATCGGTGTTCAAGTTCTCGATGGTTTGACCTGACATGCTGGTCACCACATCGCCAGGCTTGACCGCGCGACCGTCGGGCATGTTCTCACAAGCGGGGATGAGTCCCACGACATTGATTTTGGGTGACAACTCGCCCAAGGACTTGAAAACCCCCAAAACACTGGCTGCGCCACACATGTCAAACTTCATCTCATCCATGCCAGCGCCTGGCTTCAAAGAGATGCCTCCCGTGTCAAAGGTGATGCCTTTGCCCACCAAAACCACGGGCGCGCTGGATTTTGATGCGCCGTTGTAATGCATCACAATAAAGCGAAGCGGCTCCTCGGAACCTTTGGCCACCGACATGAAGGACCCCATGCCCAGCTTGGCAACCTCTTTGGGTCCCAGCACCTGAACATTGATTTTTGGATATTTCGCAAGACCCAAAGCCGCCCGTCCAAGCAAGGTGGGCGTTGCATGGTTGGCCGGTCTGTTGCCCCATTCTTTGGCAAAGGCCACACCTTCGACCCGTGCATGTCCCTCTTTGAAGGCCTCTTGGACGTTGAGCCGCTCTGCCTTGTCTTTTGCACTGACGCCCAGCGAAGGGGCAAACAAGGTCACCTTGGACAACACCGACGCCTTGGCGCTGGGCTTGGTGGTGGTGTAAATATAGGCATTGTCAGAGACGCACTGCATGGCCGTTTGTACGCTTTGTCCAGTAACATCGGGCAAATAAACGCTTAAATGCGAGCAATTGGGGGCAGAGGTCTTTAAAAGGGACATGCCTGCGTTCAAAGCATTTTTGAGGTCTTTGGGCTGACCCGCGCCAAGATGAGCGAAAATGACAGGGTTGGCAACAATGCCTGGCACATTCCAAAGGATTTGGGTGCGTGAGGTTTTGCTTTGAAGCTGTTCGGATCGAAGACTTTGGGCAATCAAGTCTGAAATCGTTGAGCCTTGGGCCGCAGCGCCTTGGCTGGAGAGGGCTTTGGTCGTTTTGCCTTTGAGCGACGGCGCTTGCGCAGACGGGGAAACCAAGATCAACAGGGCGCCAGTTTTGGCGTCGCACAGTGCATTGAGCGTTGTAAATTTAAGTTCGAAGTTCATAATTCAAGTTTATTCGGTAAGACCCCAATGTTATTCCATTCTTCGCTTCGCCAAGAGCTCATGAAAAGTTTCGGAGCAACTTTGGTGGTTTTGGTCACGATTGTGCTGACCATGATGCTCATCAGAACCCTGGGTCAGGCGTCAAGGGGAAACGTCAACCCCTCAGAAGTCAGTTTGGTCCTGGGCTACACCATGCTGGGACACTTGCAAACCATCTTGACCATGAGCCTCTTTATTGCCGTGGTCTCCACCTTGATGAGACTGTACAAAGACAGCGAGATGATCATTTGGCTCACGGGAGGCTGTCGTCTCATTGATTTTATCAAGCCGCTCATGAATTTTGCGTGGCCGATTCTTTTATTGATCTTTGTGTTGGCCATTTGGGTCTGGCCCTGGTCTTACCAACAAAGTCAAGACCTCAAAGATCGATTCGAAAAACGGGGGGACTTGGAACGTGTAGCACCCGGTCAGTTCCAAGAATCGGCCAATGGTCAACGGGTCTTCTTCATCGAAAAGGACTTGGACGCTGACAAGGAGGGCAAGAACGTTTTTATCGTCACCAATGAGCGCGAACGCCAAACCATCACCTCAGCCAAGACCGGGCGGATTCAATTGATCAACGATCAACGTTTTTTGATGCTGTCCAATGGCCAGCGTTTAGAGATCTCCAACACCGATCAAAGCCTCAAATTGAGTGAATTCAAGCAATACGCCACACGCATTGACCAAGACGCATTTGCAAAGAACGAACCCATTGCGAGAACGACACCCACTTGGGAGTTGATCAAAACCCCAAGCAAATACCATTTGGGCGAACTCAGCTGGCGGCTGGGCATGGGACTGGCGGCCTTCAATTTGGTTCTCATTGGCTTGGCTTTGGCCCAAGTCAATTCCAGAGGCGCCAGAGGACGCCATGGCTTGTTGGCCCTGTTTGTCTTTATCTTTTACGAAAACATGGTCAACTTGGGTCAAAACTGGGTTGAGCAAGGCCGGATTGGTTTTTGGGCCTTGACACTTGGACTGCATCTAGGGGTGTGCGCATTGGCCTTGTTTATTTTATGGACCCGACACATTGGGGTGTCTTGGGAGTTCAACACGGCAAAGCTAGACGTCCTTTGGAGCCGAATCAAAGGCATGAGGACCGCATCATGAGAACACTGCAGCGGCTCATCTACTCAGAAGTCCTCAGCGCCGTCGGCTTTGTGATTCTGGGATTCTTGGGGCTTTTTTTCTTCTTCGACTTGATCGATGAGTTGCAATGGGTGGGCAAAGGCCTTGGCCTGCAAGGCGGAGGGGACGCGGACAAGATTTACCTCGTACCGCACGCCCTCACCTATGTGGCCCTCATCATTCCCAGCCATATTTATGAGCTGTTACCGATTGCGGTGCTCATTGGCACCATCTACGTCATGGCCCGATTGGCACAAAGCTCTGAGTTCACGATTTTGAGAACCTCGGGTCTCGGGCCGGTCATGGCTTTGCGACTGTTGATTGGACTGGGCTTGGCCTTTGTGGTGCTGACATTTGCGGTGGGAGATTATCTATCGCCCTTTTGTGACAAACAAGCCCAACTCCTCAAATCAAAATACTTTGGTCAAATTTCGGTTGGACAAACCGGCGCTTGGCTCAATGAAAAACAAGCCTTTGCGCATCAAGCGGTCAATGTGGGTTCACTGAACTCGGACGGCTCCATGAGAAACGTCAAAATTTATGAGTTCAACAACCAAGGGCGTTTGATCAGTCTCACGCAATCGATTTCTGCTGACTTTGCGCTTGATGACGACGCGTGGGTTTTGAATGAGGTCAAACGCGATGAATTTCCCGCCGATGAGAACCCCGACAATTTAAAATCCGTGACCCGCCTGAGCGCTGAGCACCTCAGGTGGCCCACCACCATCAAACCCGAAATGGTGGCGGTTGCCCTGTTGAAACCTGAACGCATGGGCACCATTGATTTGTTTCAATACGTGCAGCATTTGCAAGCGAACGCCCAAACGGCTCAGCGCTATGAGATTGAGTTTTGGAAGAAAGTGTTTTACCCCATCAGTTGCTTGGTGATGGTGGTCTTGGCCTTGCCTTTTGCCTACCTTCACTTTAGAAGTGGCAACATTGCCACCTTGGTCTTTGCGGGTGTCATGATTGGCATCAGCTTCTTTTTGATGAACAATGTGTTTGGCTACATCGGCAACTTGAACCAATGGGTGCCTTGGTTGGCCGCAGCGACACCTGGCATCATCTACACCGTGGTCTCACTGATGGCATTTGGCTGGCTCGTGCTCAAACAATAAATAAGAAGCCTTCTCTCACTCCTTAGAAAGCCCCCGTATTTTGAAATCCATCATCCTTTTTGCCCATGGCTCACGAGACCCTTTGTGGCACGAACCCATCAAAGCGATTGCCAAGGCCATACAAGAACAATCAACCGATGTGATTGTTCGGTGCGCTTATCTAGAGATGACCGCACCCACCTTGCTTGAGTGCGCCAACGAGCTCGCATCCCTGGGCGTTCAGGACATCCGCTTGTTTCCCTTGTTTTTAGGCGTGGGCCGTCACGCAAGAGAGGACCTGCCTGAGCAGGCCGAACAATTGAGACAACAGCACCCTCACATTCAACTCACCGTGATGCCCTCTGCAGGCGAGATGCCGCAGGTGGTGAACCATCTGGCACAAATGGCTTTGCAAGGCAGCAAATAAGTCAGCAAGTCAGTCAGCTTTCGCCTTCCCCACTCTTCAGACCTTGGGCATGAAGTCGCGCACCAAAGCGTTAAAAGCCCTGTGGTCCTCGACCTCGGGCAAATGCCCAATGCCCGCCCACTCGAAGAGTTGGGCGTTGGGCAATTTTGGCATCAAGAGATCGGCATTTTCAGCTCTGGGGTTGGTCGTGTCTTTCTCACCTTGCACGAGCCACACAGGCATTTCCAGACCATGGGCATGATCGGGCGTGTAAAAGGTGCTCAACCTGAACGACACGGCTCTGAGCAAACCAGCGGCTTGGTTGGCTCTCGTGAGTTCAATCAGCATGTCTTTGAGGGGTTGTGAGGTGTTGGGGCCCACCAAAGCGTCAACACCGGCATCGGCATATTGGTAGCCGCCTTGCAAGATGCGCTTGGCACGCGCTTCAAAGGCTTGTCTTCTTTCAGGACGCACCTCTCGCTGACCCACACCTGTACCGGTGAGCAGCAAGCGTTCAACTCGATTGGGGTAATCGATGGCAAAGGCCTGTGCCACGACCGAGCCAAAAGAGTTGCCACAGAGCGTGACGCGGCTCAGCTTCAAGGCGCGAAGGAAATCCAAGACCGCTTGGGCGTAATCGTGCTCGCTGGGCGCTTGTGTGATGAAGGCGTCGCTCAACCAGTAGCCTGGGGCATTCCAAGCGATCACGTTAAAGCAATTGGATAACTCGGCCAATTGAAATCTAAAGTAACTGCTGTTGGCACCAATCCCGTGCAAAAAAACGATGGCTGGTGCATCCCATTCACCCGCTTGCATGTAAGAGAAACGATCTCCCAAGTACTGTTGTCTTGACACCTCAGGGATGCGTGCAAAGCGCGTGGGCGGCAAAGCGGGCAAGGTGAAGTCGTCGTGTTTCGATGTGAAGGGATGCCTGTTGTTCATAGGAAGTGGGGTGTCGTGTGACATAATGAAAACCAATGATTTTTAGACCGATGGACTGATAAAAAATGCTTAAATATTTTCGCACTTCGCTCGCGGGTGGCTGCAAGGCTCTGTGCTTGATCACCGCTTTGATCGTCGGCTTCAACGCCACCCAAAGTCTAGCGCAAGACTGGCCCAACAAAGGCATCAAAATTGTGGTGCCCTACCCCGCCGGCGGCGGGGTGGACTTGCTGGCCCGTGCGTTGGCCTACAAATTACAAGAAAAATGGCAGCAAACGGTCACCATCGACAACCGACTGGGCGCCAACACCTTGATTGGCGCAGAGGCGGTGGCACACGCGAACGACCCCTACACGCTGCTCTTGACAACCGACGCCACCTTCACAATCAATCCACATCTGTACAGCAAACTGCCCTACGATTTGGACCGAGATTTTTTAACGATCACGCAGTTGGTCGCCTTTAGCCAAATGTTGGTGGTGGGGCAAAGAACGGGGATCAACTCCATGGCTGAATTGATGGAGGTGGCCAAGGCCAAGCCGCAGGCCTTGTCTTACTCCTCTTATGGACCGGGCAGTCAGCCCCAGTTGGCCACAGAGATGTTCAAACAAAAGTCTGGGCTGTCCATCCTTCACGTTCCCTACAAGGGCATCCCTCAAGCGATTGCAGCCGTGGTGGCCGACGAAGTGAGCATGAGTTGGTCGGGCATCGTCTCGGCCAAACCCTACATCGCCAACAAACGCATCAAGGCCGTGGCGTTTGGGGGCAAAACCCGCTCCCCCGCATTTCCCGAAGTGCCCACCATGAGCGAACTGGGTTACCCAGAAGTTGACGCCAATGTCTGGGTGGGCCTGTTCGCGCCGCGCAGTCTGCCCGCATTGGTGGCTCAAAAAATCAACAAAGATGTTTTAAACGTGCTCAATGACCCCAGCTTCAAAGCCAATGAAATTGAAGCGAAAGGCTACGATTACTCGGGATTGGGACCGGATGAGTTTTACAAATTCATCAAGGCTGAGCTGGCCTCAAGAAAGACGGCTGTGAAGCTCTCAGGCGTGAGTCTTTGATGAGCACACCACAACCGCAAGCCCTCCCCTCAGAGCCCAAAGTTTGGCTGTCCTTGACGCAAGCGCAACTCGACTGGGCCTATGACCAGGCCAATCATGCGCCCAACCGGGTCGACGTTTTAAAAAGAATTGCACAAAAGAGTGCGCTCTCAAGGGCGAAAGTTCCCCAAGCTTTGCGCCTGAGCTATGGCCAAAGCCCCATCGAGTCATTGGACTGGTACCTCAGTGAAGAAGCCAACGCACCGATTGTATTTTTTGTGCATGGGGGCGCTTGGAAATCGGGCACAGCCCAAGACAATGCCCTGCAAGTGCACTGGCTCCATGCCATGGGTTGCCATGTGGTGATTCCTGATTTTGATTCGGTGACGGATGTGAAGGGTGACTTGTCACATTTGGCCGCCCAAGTGGAGCGAGCCCTCTTGTTCACTTTCAAACAGGCCAAGCAACACTTGGCCAACCCTCAGCAGATCATCGTTGTGGGCCATTCCTCTGGGGCCCATTTGAGTGCCTGCATGGTCACCCGCAAGTGGACCCAAATGGGTTTGGAGAGCAACCCCATTGCTGGCTTGTTGTGTTGTTCGGGCATGTACGAGCTCGAACCGGTGAGCCTCTCTGCAAGAAGCCAATATGTGAACTTCAACCCAGAGATGATCAACGACTTGAGCCCTCAAAGGCACACGGCGTGTTTTCAAATGCCGGTGACCTTGCTGTGTGCAGACCAAGAGTCCCCAGAATTCATTCGCCAATTTGAATCTTTTGCAGAGGCCTTGACGCTCAACAACACCGCGCTCAAAACGCATTGGATCAAGGCCAACAACCACTTTGAAGTTTTAGAGACTTTGTTTGATGAGCACAGTGTTCACGCCATGGCCTTGCGGGCGTTGGTGTCCCACGTCCGCGGCTGACTTGAGTGATCAGGCTTTTCGTTTTTTCACTTGGACGCTTGCAAAGGGAGACAACAGGGCACGGGCCCCTTACTACCTTTTGATCTGTTTGATTTTATGTTTATAATTTTAGGTTATGAACCTGCATCAATTCAAATTCGTCCACGAAGCGGCCAAACGGGGTTTGAACCTCACGGAGGCGGCCAAGGCGCTTCACACGTCTCAACCGGGCGTGTCCAAAGCCATCCTTGAGCTTGAACAAGAGTTGGGGGTGGATATTTTTGCCCGTCACGGCAAACGCCTCAAAAGCATCACAGAGCCGGGTCGACATGTGATCAAAAGCATTGACGTCATTTTGAATGAACTCAACAACTTAAAGCGCATCGGCAACGAATTCAGCTCCAAAGACACGGGCACCTTCTCGATCGCCACCACCCATACCCAAGCGCGTTACGTTTTGCCGCAAGTGTTGACCAACCTGAGAAAAGAGTACCCCAACGTCAACATCAGTTTGCACCAAGGCACCCCCAGCCAAGCCGCGCAGATGGTGCTCAGCGAAGAGGCCGACATTGCCATCGCCACAGAATCCTTGGCCGACTATGCCGACTTGGTGACCTTGCCTTGTTACGACTGGCAACACGTCTTGGTGATCCCTCCAGGGCATCCTTTGAGCCTGAAGAAAAAACCCATCACGCTCAAAGAGCTGAGCCAATACCCGCTCGTGACCTATCACCCCAGTTTTACGGGGCGACAAAAGATTGACCAAGCGTTTACCAAACACAACTTGAACCCCAACATTGCCTTGGAAGCCATTGACTCAGACGTGATCAAAACCTATGTGCGCATTGGCATGGGGGTTGGCATCATTGCGGAGATGGCCGTCTTGCCTCAAATGGATGCCGATTTGATCTTCCAAAACGCCTCCCACCTGTTTGGCAAAAACGTGGCCCGCGTGGCCTTTAGAAAAGGGGCCTATCTCAGACAATTTGTCTTGTCCTTTGCCCAACTGCTCAGCCCCAAACTGACAGAAAAAACCATTCATGAGGCCATGAGCCACGTCAAAGCATGAAAT
>CAIOTD010000149.1 GCA_903861115.1 uncultured Burkholderiales bacterium | reverse complement strand
CCTTTGAACAACAATGGCCATACAGCGCTAGCGTGTTGGCACCCCCTTTGAGCAAAACATGCGCGGCTCAACCCAGTATGGACAAGAGAAGAAAACCCGTGGCGGCATGGCCTTGGAGATCTTTCATAAAATCTCTGATGCCATTGCAATGGGCCACTTCTCGCCCGGGGAGCGGCTTGATGAAAACACCCTGGCTGCGCGCTACCAAGTCTCTCGCACGCCCGTCAGAGAGGCTTTAAAGCAACTGAGCAGCTCCGGCTTGGTGGTCACACGACCCAACCACGGTTGCCGAGTTGCACAGATCACGCCACAAAGCTTGGACCAACTGTTTGAAGCCATTGGGGAGCTTGAAGCGACCTGTGCACGCCATGCGGTGACGCGAATGACGGACGCACAAAAGGTGCAACTGTGTGACTACCATGCCCAAAGCCGCTTGGCCATCCAAGCCGGAGATGCCAACGCATACGATATGATCAACAAAAATTTGCACCTTTTGATCATCCACGCTTCACACAACCCCTTCCTGATTGACATGGTGTTGTCCCTCAGACAAAAGATTTCTATGTTTAGACGCACACAATTCAATAACCTTGAACGCATGACCGCCTCCTTTGAAGAACACTCCTTGATCGTTGAGGCCCTTTTGGGCAGAGATGTGGTCACTTGTTACAGAGAGATGCGTGCGCATTTGTTCAGCGCTCGCGCGGCAGCGCAAAGCGTCTCACCCGCTTGGAGACCCCAATGAATCCCATCTTAGGCAAACGCGGCGCTGTGGTGGCCCCCAATTCACTGGCAGCACAAGCTGGTCTTGACATTTTGAGAGAAGGCGGCAACGCCATTGAAGCCACCATTGCCGTGGCCTCAACACTTGCCGTTGTTTACCCTCACATGACGGGGATTGGAGGCGATGGCTTTTGGTTGATCCATGAGCCCGGTGCCCCCATGCAAGCCATAGATGCCTGCGGTGCTGCAGGCTCAAACGTCCGTCCCGAACTGTATGCCGGCGTCGCTAGCATTCCTTGGCGAGGCCCCTTGGCTGCCAACACCGTGGCGGGGACCATCTCTGGGTGGGGCACAGCGTACGCGTACAGCAAAGAGAAGATGAAGGGCAAACTGCCCTTTTCTCGCTTGCTAGAAAGTGCGATTCATTACGCCACCCATGGCTACCCCGTCACACAAAGTCAAGTCAACAACACCCGGGCCAAAGCGGCCGAGTTGATGGTACAACCTGGGTTTGCGAAAACCTTTCTGAACGCACAAAATGAAGTCCCCAGTTATGGTGATTTGCACCGCTTTCCACAATTGGCGCAAACACTCCAGCAAGTGGCAAAAGCGGGTGCAAACGACTTTTACTGCGGGGACTTGGCACAACAGATTGCCAAGGATTTGGACCAGGTGGGCAGCCCGCTCCAGCTGATCGATTTGCAAAACCACCAATCCGTTTTGAAATCCCCTTTGCACCTTGATCTCTCCTGTGCCAAGCTCTACAACACCGCTCCTCCGACCCAAGGCTTGGCCTCATTGCTGATCTTGGGCATTTACGAAAAAATCAAACAAAACCATTGGAGCGCAGACAATGTCCAGGGCATTCACGGTTTGGTTGAGGCCACCAAACAAGCCTTTAAAATCCGAGATCGCTACGTCACCGACCCCCAATCGATGGGGATCAATCCACAAGACTTGTTGTCAGAAAAGTTGATCCTTGAGCTGGCGCAATCCATTGACATCCATCAGGCCAGCCCCTGGCCCGCGCCGAAAAGCGATGGCGACACCACTTGGCTTGGCGTCATTGATGATCAGGGACGTGCTGTGAGCATGATTCAAAGCATTTACTTTGAGTTTGGCAGCGGTGTGGTTCTTCCCAATACAGGCATTTGGTGGCAAAACAGAGGTTGCTCCTTTGACCTCAGGCCCCATCAACTCAGAAGTCTCGCACCGGGTCGAAAGCCCTTTCACACGCTCAATCCCGCCATGGCAAAGCTCACCGATGGTCGTTTGCTGGTCTACGGCACAATGGGAGGCGAAGGTCAACCACAAACACAGGCCGCAGTTTTTAGTCGCTACGTTTGGGATCGGCACAACCCTAAGAGCGCCGTTGCTGCGCCCAGGTGGCTGCTTGGTAAAACCTGGGCCGAACAAAGCACAACGCTCAAATTAGAATCTCGCTTTGAGCACGAGGTGATTGAAGGCCTCAAAGCCTTGGGTCACCCCATTGAGATCGTCTCCGATTATGATGAGCGCTTGGGCCATGCGGGCGCATTGGTCTTGCACACCAACGGCGTCATCGAAGGCGGCGAAGACCCCAGGAGCGATGGTTGCGTGGCCGCTTGGTGAGGACTCGGCTCGTCAGATTGATTTTGGGTTGAGCCTTGAGATCCGCACTGGCTTGGCTTGAACAGGTACCCCCAAGCTTTTTGCAGTGCGGTTCAAAGGGGTCCTTTAGTTTTTGGCCATCTCCAACGAGCTTGGCGCAAACAAGTCCATCGAATTCACCAGTCGCTCGGAGATGCCTTGCTCATGGTGGTAGTGCATGAAGGTGTCCAACACATGGCGGT
>CAIOTD010000148.1 GCA_903861115.1 uncultured Burkholderiales bacterium | reverse complement strand
TGACCTTTGTTGTTCACGATATTCTCCGTGTTCTACTGATGAAGTGATAAAGCATAACCATACCACAACAAGTCCTTTATTTAAAAAAACTCAGGTATCTTTGTAAGGGTTGTGCGTGGTTTTCATCTCAATTCGAAGTGGCGTGCCTTGCAAACTGAACTCTTTTCTAAAACGCCCCTCTAAAAAGCGCTTGTACGAATCCGTGACGTGCTCCAAAGAGTTGCCATGCACCACAATGATGGGTGGGTTCATGCCGCCTTGGTGGGCATAGCGCAATTTGGGTCGGAACATGCCGGCTCGTTTGGGCGCTTGGAACTGAACGGCCTCGAGCAACAAGCGGGTCAAGATGGGCGTTGACATCTTGCAGTTGGCGGCCTTGTAAGCCTGAGAGATCGAATCCCATACCGGTCCCAAGCCTTGGCGTTTGATGGCAGAGATTTGGTGCAGGTTTGCAAATTTCAAAAATGGCAAGCGGGTTTCGATGGAGCGCTGCACCATCTCGCGCTGATAGCGATCAATGGCATCCCACTTGTTGACCGCGAGCACCACAGCACGCCCACTCTCCAAAATGTAGCCTGCAATGTGCGCATCTTGATCGGTCACCCCTTGTGTGGCATCCAACAACAAAAGCACCACATTGGCAGACGCAATGGCTTGCAAGGTTTTGACCACTGAGAATTTCTCGATGGCCTCAAACACTCGGCCCTTGCGCCGCAGTCCAGCCGTGTCAATCAAATCGTACTTTTGCCCTTTGAACTCAAGCGGCACATGGATCGCGTCTCGCGTGGTGCCCGGCATATCAAAGGCCACCAAACGCTCCTCCCCCAGCCAAGTGTTGATCAGGGTGGATTTGCCCACATTGGGTCGCCCTGCGACGGCCAACTTGATGACGCCTGGGACGTCTTCTAGATCGCCCTCTTCGGCGTCCAAATCCAAGTGAAGGGGCTCCAGCGCCAACTCCACCATGCTTCGAATACCTTGGCCGTGGGCCGCTGACACGGGATGCACGTCGCCCAGGCCCAGTTCATAAAACTCCACCAACTGAGGACCTTCCGTCATGCCCTCGGCCTTGTTGGCCACCAACAAGGTGGGTTTGCCCAGTTTGCGCAAATAGTTGGCAATGTCGTGATCTTGCGCCGAGAGCCCCTCGCGTGCATCCACCACAAAAACCACCACATCGGCCTCGGCCACCGCTTGGCGCGTTTGCTTGGCCATTTCTTTGTAAATGCCAGAACTCGCATCGGGCTCAAAACCACCCGTGTCGATCACGATGAACTCATGAGCCCCTAGACGCGCATCCCCATAATGGCGATCCCTCGTCAACCCGGCAAAGTCCGCCACGATGGCATCTCTGCTCTTGGTCAATCGATTGAAAAGCGTGGACTTTCCCACATTGGGTCGTCCAACTAAGGCTAAAACTGGTTTCACTGGGTGGTCTACTTCGCGTTCGTGGATGGGAGCTTAAAGGCTTTGATTTTGCCGGCCCTGGATGCGTATAAAAAGCCGCCCTCCAAAGGCACGCTCAGCCCCAAAGAGGTCTGAGTTTGGCTGTCGATTTTGTTGAGCACATGTCCGTCCTTCAAGGACAAGACATAGATCACGCCGCTGCTGTCACTGATCACAACGCCTTCAGGCAACACCAGGGGGGAAGAGAGTTTGCGGTACTTCAAAGCATCGGACTCGAAGAGCTTCTCGCCGGTCGTTCTTGACCAGGCCAGCACCAAACCGTTGCTCTCGGCACCCACCACCAAGTCGTCGTTGCCAGCCAGGCCTTGATCGCCGTTGGCCGATCGAGACCACAACAAATTACCGCGTTGCGCATTGACGCAACCCACCTGCGCTTGGAACGCACGGACACACACCATGTCGCCAAAGCGGTAAGCGGGGGAAACCAAGTCCACCAATCGCTCCAAATCGTTGACCCCTCTTGGCACGGCGATGGGCGTCTCAAATTTGGCTTGCCCCGTCAAGGGATTCAAGCCCACCAAGCGACCTGAAAAACCCACCACCAAGGTGTCTCGAACCGCCAAAAGGACGCCCTTTTGATTCAAGGTCAGCGGGTCTCCCACACGCTGTTGGGTCCACAGCAACCGTCCATTTTGGCCATCAAAAGCCACCACCGAACGATCGGCAAGCAAAACAAATACGCGTTCGCCCGCCACCAAGGCAGGCGTGATGCTTTGCGCGCTCAATGCGCTTTTCCAAAGCAAGCCCTTTTGATCGAAGGTGAGGAGTTGGTTGTTTTTTGTGGTCACGGCATAACGCACGCCGTCCGAACCCAAGGCAGAAGCCAAGGGCTCCTTCAAATCCAAGGTCCAAAGTGTCTTGCCATCACGCGCATCCAATTGCGTGACGAGCCCAGACTCAGACGCAACAGTGATCAAGGATCCGTTCACATGGGGCACCATGAAGGCCCCAAAAGGCGCAACCGTTGCACTCCAAGAGGCACTCACCTCTTGCGCCACACGACTCACCACCACGTCCTTGGCTTGTTGTTTGGTCACGGACGAGCATGCCGTGAGCAACAGCCCTAAAACACAAGAACCGAGCACGGGCAAAACGCGCTGAAGGCGAACGGCCCAGGGTGCGTAGGACAAGCCGTCCATGGAGGAAGATTTTTTTTGAAAGATCACTCTTTCTTCTCCTTTTTCTTCTCAGTCTCTACAGCGCGCGCATCAACACCAAGGCTTGCCAACTTGACCTCAATCAATTGACGGTACTCATCTCGCTCGGGCATGGTGCTCCAAGCTTGCTGGAAATGGGTTTTGGCATCTTCAACTTTCTTTTCTTGCAGGTCAATGTCGCCTAGGCGATCCAAGGACAAAGGCTCAAAGGCTTTGGGGAATGGCTTTTTGAGCCACTCTCTCGCTTGGTCCCATTTTTTCTCCTCCATGGACAAAGCCGAGAGCCTGAGTCTTGCCAAAGCCGTCAAGCCCTCATCGCTTGCGTGATCGTTCACCCAAATGAGATTGTTCTTTGCGGCCTGAAGACCTTCGTGCTCGGCAAAATAACGCGCACCCATGAGGCTGGCGTGTTGGGTGTAAGTTGCACTGGCAAATTTATCTTGCATATCGGACAAAGCGCGGGTGAGCAAGGCTTGATCCGAGGACACCACAGCACGCTCGACGGTTTCAAAGAGCACAGAGGCCTGAGCGGCTTGCTTTCTTTGCCAAAACTGCCAGCCCGTCCAAGCGCTGTAGGCCAACAAAACAGCAATGAGCATCCAAGTCAGGAGAGGACCGTACTTGCTCCAAAAGTGTTTCAAATCATCGAGTTGTTCTTGTTCTTCAAGATCGAGGTGCGAGGCCATAGGTGATAAAAATTTAAAAAACAAAAAAAAGAAAATGAACCGTTGCACTCATGAGGACTGTGCACCTTGCGCAGTCCTCAACACAAGCAAGAAGGCCCATGATCAGCAAAGGACAGCTTCAAAAGGGGGCGCGTCCACTGGACAAAACCGTCTGGACTCGACCCACTTTCAAAGATATCAAGAATTGGGGTACAGGCTCGATTGTAGAGCCTTCCCCCATTGTGCGATGTCTTTTAACAACTCAATGCGTTGAGCGCCCTCCCCGTCTCTCAAAGCCTTGACGGTGACGGCCCCCTTGGAGAGCTCATCGGCACCAAAAATCAGCGCATAGGCAGCACCAGAGCTGTCGGCACGCTTGAATTGAGACTTGATGCTCCCCATTTGCTCCCAAACGGGAGGGATGTGGTCTGCGCCCTGTTCTGGCTCCACCGCTGTCTTGGCGTTGGCAGCCGCAGGCGAATGCATTTGCACTTTAAGACCCAAGCGCCTCAAGGACTCCACCGCCTGAAACACCACAGGAAAACTTGCAGCATCGGGCACCAGTGCAAAGCAATCGATGCTGTGCGCACTTTGTACCAACTCCTGCGCTCGGATCAGCTCCAACACCCGCTCTACACCAAAAGCCCAGCCAACTGCAGGGGAAGATTTGCCACCCAACTCTTCAACCAAGTAATCGTAGCGCCCACCGCCACAGATGGTGCCTTGAGAACCCAAGCTTTGGGTGACAAATTCAAACACACTCAAGTTGTAATAATCCATGCCTCGAACGAGCCTTGGATTGATGGTGTACGGGACGGCGTTGGCGTCCAGGATGGCTTTCAAACGCTCAAAATGTGCCAAGGAGGTCTTGCCAAGGAAGTCAATCAAGCGAGGCGCTTCGTTGGCCAGCGTTTGGAGCTCCGGATTTTTGGTATCCAAGATGCGCAAAGGGTTGCTGTACAAACGCCTCTTTGCTTCCTCATCGAGCATGTGAGAATGCCCCTCAAGGTAGGCGATCAAGGCCTGTCTGTGCTGAGCGCGCTCTTCGGGTTGCCCCAAACTGTTGAGCTCCAAGCGCACATCCTTGAGCCCGAGTTGTTGCCACAAAGCATGGGCCATCAAAATCAGCTCTGCGTCAAGCTCTGGGCCAGCAAATCCAATGGCTTCGGCGCCCATTTGATGAAACTGCCGGTAGCGTCCCCGCTGAGGTCTCTCATGCCTGAACATGGGGCCCATGTAGTAAAGCCGTCTAGGCGCATCGTAGAGCAAGTTGTTCTCAACCACGCTTCGAACAACGCCTGCGGTTGCCTCGGGACGCAAGGTGAGTTGCTCTCCATTCAATCGATCTTCAAAGGAGTACATCTCTTTTTCAACGATGTCGGTCACCTCCCCCAGGCCGCGGACAAAAAGGGCCGTGGGCTCCACGATCGGTGTTCGAATGTTTTGATAGGCGTAGCTTTTCATGAGCGATCTGACCTGGCCCTCAAGCCACTCCCAAAGATGAGACTCTTTGGGTAACACATCGTTCATGCCTTTGACGGCGGTAATTTTCTCAGTCATTTTGAATTCGGTGGAGAGGTAACTCAGCGAGACAGTTTTCGCGATTGGGGTTGATCAAGACAGCGCTTCCATCAAAGGTTCTATCTGTGCATTGAAATGAGCCGGGAAGGGCTGGGGGCTCAGTGCGCTCTATTTTATGCGATCGCGCTCACACAAACGTTAAAAAACAGCAGTCCGTGTCGAACAAGACCGAAAAAAGAGGGCCCTGAGACTCAAAAAGGCAGGCCCCTTAATGGGTGGCGTACTTTTTCTCAATGTATTGTTGAACGAGCTGATGAAATTCCTTGGCAATGTGCTCGCCCCTCAAGGTGAGCGCCTTCTCGCCATCGATGAACACAGGAGCGGCCGGGGCCTCGCCTGTGCCAGGCAGACTGATGCCGATATCGGCATGTTTGCTTTCGCCTGGCCCATTCACAATACAGCCCATGACGGCAACCTTCAAATTTTCCACGCCCGGGTACTGCACCCGCCACACAGGCATTTGTGCTCTCAAATGATCATCGATCTCTTTGGCCAGCTCTTGAAACGTGGAGCTGGTGGTGCGACCACACCCAGGGCAAGCGGTGACACTGGGGACAAACTTTCTCATCCCCAAAGACTGCAAAATCTCCGCCGCAATCACCACCTCTTGGGTCCTGGACTCACCCGGCTGCGGCGTTAAAGACACACGGATGGTGTCCCCAATGCCTTCTTGCAAAAGAATGGCCAACGCAACGCCAGAGGCAACGGTGCCTTTGGTGCCCATGCCGGCCTCTGTGAGACCCAAATGCAGGGGATGCTCGGTTCTGAGTGCGAGTTGGCGATAAACGGCGATCAAATCTTGTACGCCCGAGACCTTGCAGCTGAGTAAAATTTGCTCTGGGGGGAGTCCCAACTCGACCGCCCTTTGAGCCGACTGGGTGGCCGACTGAATGAGTGCCTCGTACATGACTTGCCGAGCCTCAAAGGGCTTGGCTCTTTTGGCATTGACGTCCATCAAGGTGGCCATCAACTCTTGGTCCAAACTGCCCCAGTTCACGCCAATGCGAACCGCTTTTTTAAACTTTGTAGCGACCTCAACCATTTGGGCAAATTGTTTGTCATGCTTGTCGCCTTTGCCCACATTGCCCGGATTGATGCGGTACTTGGAGAGGCTTTCAGCGCAAGCGGGAAAGTCACTCAGCAGTCGGTGCCCGTTGTAGTGAAAATCCCCGATCAGGGGCACATCAATGCCCATGCGGTCCAACTGCTCTCGGATGTGCGGCACGGCTTGTGCCGCCTCTGGGGTGTCGACAGTGATGCGTACGAGCTCGGAGCCCGCGATGGCCAACTCCTTGACTTGAATGGCCGTCCCAATGGCGTCGGCCGTGTCCGTGTTGGTCATGGACTGAATGCGAACCGGGGCATCGGCACCCACGGTGACCACATTGGAGCCCCAAGAAATGCGAGCCGTTTTGGTTCTTCGCTTGGCGGGCTCAGACACGGCAATGGGCAAGGGATCGTGCATCATGTTTTATCAATAAAAATGGACCTGAATCAATCGCCCCCTCAAACCGAAGATTGAGCGTTGACCCACGGTGCTGAGACCGGGTCAATTGATGGCGAATCTCTATGTTAACGGCAAACTTAAGTTTTGCACCATTTTAGGGGCTCTCTCAGACCTAAGTCAGGGCATTGGCAATGGGGATCACTTTGCCCTGCGCGCGACGCGCGCTGATGGCGGTCCGGTCTTGGACGTCACCGGCCAGTTGACCACACGCGGCATCAATGTCGTCGCCCCTCGTCTTTCTCACGGTGCAAACCAAACCCGCGTCCAGTAAAGCGTCGCTAAAACGCTTGATGTGGGCGTTGGTGGAGCGCTTGAGACCCGACTCTTTGAAGGGATTGAAAGGAATTAAATTGATTTTGCAGGGGAAATTGGCCCCTTTTGAAGGCCTGAGCAAATCAATCAAAGCATTGATGTGAACTTCTTGATCGTTCACCCCGTCAAGCAAACAATACTCAAGCGTCACAAAATCTCTGGGCGCATACCTCAGATAAGCACGACAAGCGTCCAAGACTTGTGCAATGGGGTACTTTCTATTGAGCGGCACCAACTCATCCCTCAAGGCATCGGTTGGCGCATGCAGTGACAACGCCAAAGCCACAGGCGCATCCAACCCCAAGCGCTCAATCATGGGCACCACCCCAGAAGTCGAGACGGTGGTGCGTCTTCTTGAGAGGCCATAGGCATGGTCATCGAGCATGATCTTCAACGCGGGCACCAAATGGGTATAGTTTTGCAGGGGCTCGCCCATGCCCATCATGACCACATTGGTGATGACACGACTCTCCTTGTCACCCTTGGCTTGTTGCTGCCTGAGGGTGTGCTCCGCAAACCACAACTGAGAGATGATCTCAGCGGTCGTCAAGTTGCGACTGAAGCCTTGGTAGCCCGTGGAACAAAACGTACACCCCACAGCACATCCGGCTTGAGAGGAGATGCACAAAGTGCCTCGGTCGCTCTCAGGAATGTAGACGGTTTCAATGGCATTGCCCTGTCCCACATCAAAAAGCCACTTGATCACACCATCTTTTGATCGATGTTCTGCGAGCAAGGGCAAGGGTTGAACAAAGGCTGTGGTGCTCAATTTCTCCCGAAGCGATTTGGCCAAATCGCTCATGTGCTCAAAGTCTTGCATGCCCCTTTGATGGATCCAACGAAACAATTGCGTGGCACGAAAGGGCTTTTCCCCTAGCCCTTTGGCAAACTCAATCATGCCTGTTCGGTCAAATTCCAACAATTGCTGCACGTCTTGCACCTTCAAAAAAATGGATCCGCCCATGCACCCAGGCGCCATGAACAAAAAGGGGCCTTGAACACCTTCGGCCCCAATGAACAATGCCCAAACCAGCGCACAGGGTGCGCCGGTTCAGGCACCGTCAGACTCACAAAAAATCAACGCGCCTAGAGCACTCTAGGCGGTCAATCCTTTTTGGATTCAATGACCGTAAACGTTCATGCCTGCAAAAAAGAAGGCGATCTCTTGCTGGGCTGTTTCTGCCGCATCAGAGCCATGCACTGCATTGGCATCAATGCTATCAGCGAAATCAGCGCGGATGGTGCCAGGCGCGGCCTTCTTGGGGTCTGTCGCACCCATCAAATCACGGTTCTTGGCAATGGCGCCTTCACCCTCAAGGCACTGAATCATCACGGGACCAGAGACCATGAAGTCCACCAAATCCTTGAAGAAGGGGCGTGCTTTGTGCACTGCATAAAAAGCCTCGGCTTCGCCTCTGGACAGGTGCGCCATGCGTGCAGCAATGACCTTCAAGCCTGCGGCTTCAAAGCGTGCATAAATTTGGCCAATCACGTTTTTTGCAACTGCATCGGGCTTGATGATAGAGAGTGTTCTTTCGATAGACATTTGGTATTTTTCCTAAATCAGTTGAGTAAATTCGTCCCGCTTTGGGCTCTTAAGCACCAAAAAGGCCGCATGTGGCTCGGGATAACCCGCTATTTTAGCCCAAAGCACGCACCACTTTGAACCTCTTTCTTGAAACGAAACAACTAAAAGCCAAGATTCTTCTCAAAAAAGGGCTTGAGCGGCCTGTGTGTGGGTATTTTGCCGCCCCTATCTGCGCCCTCTTTTGGGTCCAGAGCCGCCAAAGCGACTCGGCCCAGCGGGGCCTTTTTCTCTTCTTTGCTTGTTAAGACTGTCGCTCCCAATGTAGCCCACCGATGTTTTCATGGGGTCGGGTTGAGCGGCAACATTGGGCTTCGCGCCCCGCCCCCTGGCATTGGACAAGCCAAAGGCAGATCCTTCGGCGGTATTGCGCTCTGCACTGGGCGCGCGAGGATAAGAGGCTCTGGGGCCTGCACCCTTTTGTCCAGGACGGGCACGGTTGACTTGGGGCTTACGAGCCGCAGCGGTTGCGCGATCCGATCCCAGACCTTGCGCCTCGTTCATGCCACAGGCTTGAATGAGCGCACGGATGTCAGTCTCATCGAGCTCCATGAAAGCGCCTCGTTTGAGCCCCCTGGGCAAGACCATCTGGCCATAGCGAATGCGAATCAAACGCGAAACCGCATGTCCCACCGCCTCGATCATTCGTCTGACCTCGCGGTTGCGCCCCTCACTGATGGTGACACGGTACCAACAGTTGGACCCTTCGCCGCCACCGTCCTCAAGCGAGCCAAACTTGGCGGGACCATCTTCGAGTTGCACGCCATCGAGCAATTGTTGCTTTTCATCTCGGGACAACGCGCCCAAAACCCGAACAGCATATTCCCGCTCCAATCCAAACCGAGGATGCATCAACTGGTTGGCCAATTGGCCGTTGCTGGTGAACAGCAACAAACCCTCCGTGTTCAAGTCAAGTCGTCCAACGGACTGCCATTTACCATGTTGCAAACGCGGCAGTTTTCGAAAAACAGTGGGTCTATTTTGTGGATCGTCGTGCGTGACCACTTCACCCGCGGGCTTGTGGTAAGCAATGACGCGAGTTGGGGGCGCTGAAACTCGAACATGAATCGAGCGGCCATTGACTTTGACTTGGTCCCCATATTGAATGCGTTGACCGACGTGGGCCGGCACATTGTTGACCGAGATTCTGCCCTCAATGATCAATTGCTCCATCTCCAACCTTGAGCCCAGGCCGGCCTGCGCCAACACTTTGTGAAGCTTGGGCGACTCGGGTTGCGGCAAAAGCACACGCTTGGCCAAGACCAAATCCTCGTCTTCAATGTGGTCATCAAACTCGCCCGAGACCACATCTGAAAACGAAATGGCCTGGGCTTGGAGGCCGCTCGCCTCAGTCTCAGCTGGGGGCTCCCCTTGGGTGACATCGTGTTCTCTCTTTGCCCCCGGCTCATTGGCACCCACATGCACAGGCAAGCCTTGCGGATCTTGCTCCGCTTGCGTGGCTTGGGGTTTGGAAATATCTGTAGGAAGCGGTTCTTGCATCAAAGTACTCTGTAGTTAGGGGGCGTAAAAGTGGCCTTCCGAAGGCGCAGCTCTACGTGTCTCTTGGGTCTTGGACCCTTTAATCTGGGTCCTGTGAGCGGGGCTCAGGGCTTTGAGCCTCCTCATGAACGGAGGACTCACTCAACTCGGGGGGCAGGTGCGAGCTTGGGCGCGCATCCATGTTCGTCTGGGCTTCATGGGCTTCATGGGCTTCATGCACTTCACCCTCTTGTGGCTCGAGCGCTTCCCCCTCGAGGCCAACCATGGCATCAAATTGAGCCAAAGCGGCTTGGGCTTGAGCGGTCAATTCATCAGACTTCAAGGCCTCAATGCTGCTGAGTCCCAAATCGTCCAAGAAATGTTTGGTGGTTGCAAACAGTGCAGGCCGGCCCACCGTCTCTTTGTGACCGATGACTTCCACCCAGCCACGGTCCTCCAATTGTTTGATCACCAAGGAGTTGATGGTCACGCCTCGAATGTCTTCCATGTCGGCACGCGTGACAGGCTGTCTGTGCGCAATGATGGCCAAGGTTTCTAGCACCGCACGGCTGTATTTGGGTGGTTTTTCCGGATGCAAACGGTCCAAATACATGCGCATGTCTGAACGGCTTTGAAACCGCCAACCACTGGCCACCTCGACCAACTCAACGCCTTTGTCACTCCAAGCTTCCTGAAGATGGGCCAAAAGGGTTTTGATGGTGTCGGCCCCCACTTCGTGCGCGAACAACACGCCCATGTCCTTGACGGTCATGGGCTGCACAGCACAAATCAAAGCGGTTTCAAGGACCCGTTGGGCATCCAAGGTATTCATCTCAGGCTCCGAAAAGAAAAAACGACGACTTGTCTAAAAAAGAAAAGGGTTTGAATCCCAATCTTGTGGCTAGGGGCTGCGCAAAGAGCGCGCAGAACAAGGTGGTTTGCAAGCGCCCCCTCATCGAGCTTGAGTCTGCAATAAAACTCAGACGCGGGAATGAAGACCTGTTCTTTGTCTCAATGAACTCGATACGCGCACCCCATGCATAGGCACTTTTGGGCGCACATTCGTTCACCGCGCCTCACAAGGCTTTCCGATTCAAGACGATCTGGAATCTCAAGACCCCTCAAGTGGGCATGGCAATGGTGTCCAAATTGTAACTGAGTCCGAGACTTTGCGCGACCGCGGACAGGTCTTGTGGCAAGTGGGCACAAAAGACCTTTTTCTCGCCGCCATAGGGATGCTCAAAACTCAAGCGAAAGGCGTGCAAGGCTTGCCTTTTCAGGCCGCCCTCTCCTGTGCCCTTGGCGCCGTAGAGCGTATCGGCAAAAATCGGATGGTGTTGGGCGCTCAAATGAACACGAATTTGATGGGTTCGACCCGTGTGCAATTGACAATAAATGAGGCTGTACTGCTCATGGCTGACCAAACAGACACAGGACGTGTGAGCCACTTTGCCCGATTGGTGGGTCAAATCGACCACCGCCATTTTGAGTCGATTGCGAACGTCCCGCCCGATGGCCTGATGGATCTCCATGCGTTGACCCTCTTGCCATGCCCCTTGTGCAATGCAAACGTATTCTCTTTTCATCTCCCGCTTAGTGATCAAAGCGATCAAGCGGTCCATGCACTCCCTTGTCTTGGCAACCACCATCAAACCACTGGTGTCTTTGTCCAAGCGATGAACAATGCCGGCCCTGGGCACAAATTTAGCCCCCTCATCGAGCGCAAGCAAGCCGTTCAAGAGCGTGCCGCTCCAGTGACCTGCAGCAGGATGCACCACCAAACCAGCGGGCTTGTTGATCACTCGAAGGTGCTCGTCCTCAAACACCACCTCCAAGTCCATCTTTTGGGGCACAAAGGCCTGGGTTTGCTCGGTCTCACGAATGCGCACTTGATAGCGCACGCCCGCCTTGACCTTGCTGGAGGCCTTCAAGGGCTTGCCCAGCTCGTGGGTTGGCCTGTCTGAGTAAAGCGCTGTCGCTTTTGCAGGCAGCTCCGTGACCAAGCCTTCTTGCATGAGTTGCTGAACAAAGCTTCTTGAAAACTCTGGCAAGCACTCGCTCAAAGCCAAATCCAGTCGCTTACCATGCGCAGACATCGAAATCTCAATTTCCCGCTCCTCCACGATCGCATCTTCTGGGTTTTGAGGCGTGAAACTTAAAAAATCTTCCCCCTCAAAGTCAATAATTGCTGTCTTGGTGTCCGTCATGGCCGATAATACGCAGGTTCGTTGGAAAAAATAAAGGGTGTGTTCAGTGCTTGGTCTTAACTCATTATCACGGCTTTTGGCATCCACATTGAGTGGCTTGGTGGCCCTCATGCTGGTCTCTTGTGCATCTAACTACGATGAGACGGCGGATTGGAAACCCGAGAAGCTCTACGCAGAAGCGAAAGACAACCTCAATGGCAAGCTTTATGAAAAAGCCATCGCCTTGTATGAAAAATTAGAGGGCCGTGCAGCGGGCTCCATCTTATCTCAACAAGCCCAAATTGAGAAAGCCTACGCACAATACAAAAGCGGGGACGCCATCATGGCGGTCTCGACCTTGGACCGGTTCATCAAAATCAACCCCGCGTCTCCCGCCTTGGACTACGCCTATTATCTCAAAGGCGTGGCCAACTTCAATGACGACCTGGGTTTTTTATCCAGCATCACCAAACAAGACCTCTCTGAGAGAGACCAAAAGGCGGCCAAGGAGAGCTTTGATGCCTTTCGAGAGTTGCTGATTCGTTTTCCCAACTCCAAATATGCCGAAGACGCTCGACTTCGCATGCTTTATGAGGTGAATGTGCTCGCGCAATCAGAGGTGAATGTGGCGCGCTACTATTACAAAAAGGGCGCCTACATTGCAGCCATCAATCGCGCTCAGGCGGCCATCAACGAGTACCGCGGCGTGCCCGCGATCCATGAGGCACTTTTGATCATTCGAGACGCTTATGCTCACCTGGGGTTGAACCAATTAAAAGACGACACCCAGCGCATCATTGCCACAACCTTTCCCCAGTTTGCGGACAAATCGCTGGATGACTTCATCAAGCCGCGTTCTTGGTGGCAGATTTGGTAAGTCGCTTGAGCCCTTCAAGCAAAGCCTCCTCATCGGAGACTCGGGCCATGGGTGGCAATGCGGCCATGAGACGCTTGCCATAACCCGTGGTGGACAAGCGGGTATCGCACACCACCAAAACCCCCTTATCGCTCTCGCGCCTGATCAAGCGACCCGCCCCTTGTTTTAAAGACACGCCCGCTTCGGCCAAGAAGTAGCTGTTGAATGCGCTCTTGCCCTCGCTCTCCAAACGCTTGCTGCGAGCCTCAACCATGGGGTCGTTGGGCGGCGGGAACGGCAATTTGTCAATGATCACCGCCTGCAATGCATCCCCAGGAACATCAAAGCCCTCCCAAAAGGAGGCAGATGCCACCAGCACGAAGCCGCCCTCCTCATGATCGGCAGGCCCTCTAAAGCGTTGCATGAGTTCAATTTTAGAACCCTCCCCTTGCACCAACACCTCGATCTGTGGGTGCTCTTTTAATAAATCCTTCAAACGCTGAGCGATGTCCTTCAATGCGCGAAGGGTGGTGGTCAAGACCAGCGTTTTACCGCCCAGTATCTTGATCACCTTCGCAGAGAGCTCACTGACTTGCTCGCTGTGCTTGGCATCTGAAGGCAAGACCATGTGCTTGGGCACCAACAAAACAGCTTGTTTTGCATAATTGAAGGGGCTTTTGACTTGTAGAACGCGGGCATGTGTCAGACCACAAGGCTGGGTGAACCAACTCAAACTGGGCTCCGCACCCAGCGTCGCCGAGGTAAAGATCCAAGCTTTAGGGCTCTCGCTTGAGGCCGGTTTGCTCAAAGAAGCACTTGAGCCCTTGGAGGCGATCTGTGCATCATCAAAGGGGTTTGATGCGTCGTCTGGCCATGCCTCAACGCTCTGGGGCGATGAAATTGTTCGTGCATCCGGCCCCGTCGCCTCATTCAAAGCCAAAGCCGTCGAGAGCGTTTTGGGCCCCAAGGTGTTGGCAATGTCAAGGGGCGCTTGAATGAGTCGCACCGACCCTCCCACATCTGCAAAACGAACGCAGCCGGGCTCCAAGGTGGACTCAAACAAGACAATGCGCGCTTGCATGTCTTGCACCCGCTCCATGTAACGCTCCCAGTCGGGTCCGGTTTGTTCAACCAACTCGACCGCCGCTTGCAGCTCTTGCAACAGCGCGCTCATCGCGCTCATGGTGCTTTGCCACAAGACCTCATCCAAGCCTTGGGGCGCCAAACCCACCCAACTGAGCTTTTGACTGCGATCGTTCTTTGCAAAAAGGCCTCGGAACGTTTTGCCCATGCCCTCGAGTTGAGCGGCCAGGGCCTGCCAAGGACCCATGCCCTTGGCAGAAGCCGCCCCCAAGGCCAACAAATCACGGGCCAACTCGATGAACTGAGATGAGCTCAGTTGTTCACCCAGAAAATTGACCCCTGTCTCGTTCAACTGATGCGCCTCATCAAAGATCACCACTTTGGTGTTGGGCAACAACTCGGCCATGCCACTTTCTTTCATGGACAGGTCAGCGAAAAACAAATGGTGGTTGATCACCACGACATCGGCGGCCATGGCCTCTCGTCTGGCCAACGCCACATGGCAGGACTTGAACTGTGGACACTCACTGCCCAAACAATTCTCTTTGGTCGAGGTGATCATGGGGATCAAGGCCGAGCGTTCATCAAGCCCTTCGAGCTCGCTCAGATCCCCTTTGTCCGTGGCTTTGGCCCACCGCTCCACCTTGCTCAAAAGGTGCACCACATAGCGATCGGGAAACAGACCCTCTTCTCTTGCCAAGCCCAAGCGGTACAAGCACAAATAATTGGCACGCCCTTTGAGGAGGGCCATTTTGGTGGGCAGTTTCAACGCCGCGATGAGCGCGGGCAAGTCTCTCGCAAACAATTGATCTTGTAGCGTTTTGGTGGCTGTAGAAATCACCACCCGCTCTCCACTCAAAAGCGCAGGCACAAGGTAGGCAAAGGTTTTACCCACACCGGTGCCAGCTTCCACCACCAATGCGCCCCCACTCTCCAAGGTATCGGCCACAGCCATGGCCATCTCTGTTTGACCTTGTCGGGCCGAAAAGTGGGGATCCACTTTGGCCAAAGGTCCATCGGGGGAGAAAACCCCTTGTACAGCCTGATGCAGTGGACTCAAGGGATCGCTCACAAGCGTGCTCCAAGAGGCCTGGTGCGGACAACGATGGTGTGCATCAGCACGTTCAATGGATAAAGGTTCACGTGGGGGACAGTCATGTTAAGGGGGAGGCAGGGGTGAGACAGGTAGGGCGCAAAGGGCGCAAAGGGCCCACAGCCCCCTCCCATCGCTTGATCGATTATAGAAACACTTTTCAAACCCGCCCTCAAAGCGGCGAGGAGCCCTTTGGCGCTTGAAGGCCGGTGGGCAGTGGCAAGGGCGCGGGGTGAACGGTCTTGCTGTCAAGCCTTTTGCGCAGCTCTTCACGGTGTTCGGCCGCGGCCTTTATTTTTTGATCGTAGAGGGCTTGAGCGCTTTGCGCGCCCGCTTCACGCACCAGCGCTTTTTTCTCAGGCGAAGGGGCCTTTTCTGGTGGGGTCTCAGCCTTCAGCTGACGCTCGTGATCGGCCATTCGTGCTGCGTGGGCATTGCTGCGCTCATCAAAGGCTTGTTGTGCACGTTGAGCGCGCTCCTTGGCACGCTCGAGCTCCTCGGGAGATTGTCGATCTGCGAGCTCTCTTAATTTTTGTTCACTTCGAAGACTCTTTTGCTGCTCACTCAGTTGAGCCTCTTGCTTTTTGATCTCGCTCAGCAAGGAATTTTTTTCATTCAGCGCGTCAATTTTGCAACCCGTCACCGCAAACTTTTTCAAACAAGCCTTGTTTTTTTGATCAAAGCTTTTTTCGATTTCATCCCGCCTTGCTCTGAGTTGCTCGAGTTCACGGTCCATGGTCGACGTTGGCGCATCTTGAGGCTTTAGATCCGCTGCGGGGGTTGCGTCTTGCTCAGTGACTTGGACAAGGCTTGCTTGGGACTGCGCACACGCGCTCCAAGAGGCCAAGCCCACCGAGACACAGACAAGTGCCTTCATCAGCCCGAGCTTTAAGCGAGAGACAGCAGCAGCGACGCATGCGCTCAAAGCACGTGACCTTTGCGTAGAAAGAAGGATGCATCGAGAAGATGAAAAATTTGGGGCCCCCAATAAGAAAAAGCACATTTTCAAGAGGCCAGACATCAAACCAAGGCCGTGTCCACATCTCGCCTGTCAAGGCTTAAAAACTCTTTGGACTGCATCTCTTTCAAGCGCGAGATGGTTCTTGGGAACTCGTGTGAAAGGGTGCCCTTCAAGTACAGCAACTCGGGCTGCACTTCAGCAGAGATGATCAACTTCACACGCCGATCGTACAACACATCGACCAACCACGTGAATCGCCTGGCTTCTGAGGCCATCAGGGAGGTCATTTGCGGGACATCGCTTAAAAAAATGGTCTGGAATCGACTGGCCAATTCCAAATAGTCATTTTGCGACCTCGGCCCTGCGCACAAGGTTTTGAAGTCAAACCAAACCACATCGGCAGCGCGCCTCAAGGCGGTGATCTGCCTGGACTCAATGTTCAACACGGGATTGTCTTGGGTTGCACCGCTCAGTTTAAGAAACGTCTGCAGCATGATCTCATTGGCTCTCTCGCCTCTTGGGCACAAGTACAGATCCGCTTGCTCAAGGGTTTGGCGCCTATAGTCCACACCATGGTCAACGTTCAGAACCTCTAATTTTTCGTTCAAGAGATCAATCGCAGGGAAAATTCGGTCTCGGTGAAGTCCATCGGGATAGAGGTCACTGGGCTTGAAGTTGGAGGTGGTCACAAAACCCACCCCGTACTCAAACAAAGCGTCCAGCAAACGATGCAAAATCATGGCATCGGTGATGTCGGCCACATGAAACTCATCAAAACAAATCAAACTGTAGCGCTCTGAGATTTGTTTGCCCAAAGCGCTCAAAGGATTCACCGTGCCTTGCAATGCAGCCAATTCATGGTGAACTTCTCGCATGAACTCATGAAAATGCAAACGTGTTTTTCTCTGAACAGGCACACAGGCAAAGAAGCAATCCATTAAAAAACTTTTCCCACGGCCAACCCCTCCATAGAGGTAGACGCCTTTGGGAACATCCGTTTTTTTAAACATGGATTTAAGCCACGAGCCTTTGTGAGACTCGTAGCGGGCCCACTCATCCGAACAACGCTGTAAAGCCTGCACCGCCCTTAACTGAGCGGGGTCGCTTTGAAAGCCTTTGAGCCTGAGTTGCTCCTCGTAAAAAGCCAAGACCTTGGTCATGAAAGAGCCATTAAAAGTTAAGCGCTCTCTTGTCCACGGCCAAAGCAGCCTCTTTGGTGGCTTCGCTCAAGGAGGGGTGAGCGTGACAAATGCGCGCGATGTCCTCACTGGACGCCTTGAATTCCATGGCCACCACGGCTTCACTGATCAACTCACTGGCCATGGGGCCAATGATGTGCACTCCAAGAATTTCATCGGTTTTTTCATCGGCCAAGATCTTGACCATGCCGGTGGTGTCGCCCAGCGCTCTGGCGCGCCCGTTGGCCAAAAACGGAAACGTACCGGCTCGGTAGGCATGCCCTGAGGCTTTGAGTTGTTGCTCGGTCTGTCCCACCCACGCAATTTCAGGAGAGGTGTAGATCACCCAAGGGATGGTGTTGAAATTCACATGTCCATGCTGACCGGCAATGCGCTCAGCGACGGCAACGCCCTCTTCCTCCGCTTTGTGTGCAAGCATGGGACCACGCACCACATCGCCCACCGCCCAAATATTGGGCAAAGCAGTGCGACACAACTCATCAACGGGGATCGTGCCTCTCTCGTCCAAAGCCAAGCCAATGGCCTCTAAGCCCAGGCCACCTGTTTGTGGCACGCGGCCAATGGAGACAATCAATTTATCGGCCACCAACTGCTGCGCTTGACCTTTGGCGTCTGTGTAAGCCACCGACACCTCTTTGGCGGTTTTTTTGATGTCCCCGACTTTGACGCCGAGTTCAATGTTTAAGCCCTGCTTGGTAAAGGCTTTGTGTGCTTCGCGAGCGATTTGCTCATCAACGGCCCCCAAAAAGGTGGGCAAGCCCTCCAAAATGGTGACCTCTGCGCCGAGTCGCCTCCAAACCGAGCCCATTTCTAGCCCAATGACACCCGAGCCAATCAATGCCAATTTTTTCGGCACTTTGTTGATGTTCAGAGCGCCGTCGTTGGACAAAATCATCTTCTCATCAAAGGGTGCACCTGGCAACTCACGCGCTTTGGAGCCGGTGGCAATGATGATGTGCTTGGCACTCAACTGTGTGGGCTCGCCACCCTTAACTGGACGAACGTTGATGGCATAGCCTTGTTCGGCGGCACCAGCAAAGGCACCTGTTCCATGAAAGAAGGTCACTTTGTTTTTCTTAAAGAGATAAAGAATCCCTTCGTTGTTTTGCTTGACCACTTGGTCTTTGCGAGAGATCATTTTGGCCAAATCCAAACCGATGCCCTTGAGCTCAATGCCATGATCAGCAAAGTGATGCTGTGCGTGATCATAGTGCTCAGACGATTGGAGCAATGCTTTTGAAGGAATGCAGCCGACATTGGTACATGTTCCCCCAGGAGCGGGCGTGCCTTCGCTGGTTGACCAAGCATCAATACAAGCGGTCTTCAAACCCAATTGCGCACTGCGAATGGCCGCAATGTAGCCACCAGGGCCGGCACCGATAACGATCACATCAAATTGTTGACTCATGATAGAAGCTCATTTCTTTTTTAAACAGGGGTCGCGGATCGACCCTTTGATTGACCCCTACATCTCAGTTTCATCACCAGCAAGCCTCTGTGGTTTGGCCAAAACCGCTTCAAGGCGCCACACCAAAAACACGTGGGCTTGGGCGTCAAAGGGCTTTCAA
Source organism: uncultured Burkholderiales bacterium (assembly GCA_903861115.1). Classification (GTDB taxonomy): domain Bacteria; phylum Pseudomonadota; class Gammaproteobacteria; order Burkholderiales; family Burkholderiaceae_C; genus Limnohabitans. The sequence continues at coordinate 25,085 of CAIOTD010000148.1, read as the reverse complement.
ACCAAGGTCAAAGACCATGGACTTGATGGGTTTGAAATGAAACGTGAGGGTCTGCATTTTTTTAGATATCGAAGAGCAAACGCGCTGGATCCTCTAAGGCCTCTTTCATGGCCACGAGTCCAAGCACCGCTTCACGACCATCGATGATTCTGTGGTCGTAGCTCATGGCAAAGTAGTTCATGGGTCGAACCACCACTTGTCCATTTTCAACCACAGCGCGGTCTTTGGTGGCATGCACACCCAAAATGGCCGATTGTGGAGGATTGATAATGGGGGTCGAGAGCATGGAGCCGAAAACACCGCCATTGGAGATGGAGAAGGTGCCGCCTGTCATCTCTTCCATGCCCAGTTTGCCGTCTCGTGCCTTCACACCATACTCTGCAATCTTTTTCTCAATATCGGCAAAGCTCATTTGATCGGCATTTCTTAAAATGGGCACCACCAAACCTCTGGGTGAGCCCACTGCGATACCGATGTCAAAGTAGCCGTGGTAGACGATGTCGTTGCCATCAACGGAGGCGTTCAAGACGGGGTATTTTTTCAAGGCATGAACCGCTGCTTTGACAAAGAAGCTCATGAAACCAATCTTCACGCCGTGCTCTTTTTCAAATTTCTCTTGAAAGCGTTTTCTCATCTCCATGACCGGGGCCATGTTGATCTCATTGAACGTGGTGAGAATGGCATTGGTGGATTGCGATTGGATCAAACGCTCAGCCACACGCGCTCTGAGTCGGCTCATGGGCACACGTTGCTCAGGGCGATCGCCCAAATCGACACGCGGTGCGCTGACTTGTGGCAAAGGTGCATGGGCGGTTTGGGCCACTTGGACGCTAGGTGCCAATTTAGGCGCTTGAACGGCTTGCAGTGCATCGCCCTTGGTGATGCGACCATCTTTGCCTGTTCCGCTGATGGAGGCGCCCGAGAGGTTGTTGTCCGCCAAGATTTTTTGTGCGGCCGGCATCGCAAAACCAGCGGCACTGGAAGCCGCAGGCGCAGCTGCCGCCACGGGTGCAGGTGCAGCAGCAGGCGCTTTGGCTTGAGCAGGCGCAGCGCCGGCAACCGCCGCCGTGTCAATTTTGGCAATCAGTTGCTCAGCAATCACGGTTGCACCGTCGTGTTGAACGATCTCTGTGAGAACGCCAGAAGCGGGCGCGGGCACTTCCAAGACCACCTTGTCGGTCTCAATCTCGATCAAGATCTCGTCGGCTGTGACAGCGTCGCCGGCTTTCTTCTTCCACTGAAGCATGGTGGCCTCGGCCACAGATTCAGACAATTGGGGAACTTTGACTTCAACAATAGACATGATTAACTTTCAGAATTCTTGTATTAAAAATGGATTGACTTTGGGTTGGCTTATTTGTTCAGGACAAAACCCTTGAGCTTTCCAAAGGCACCTTCAACCAAGGCCTTTTGCTGCTCTTGGTGCAAATGGGAGTAACCCACCGCAGGAGAAGCCGAAGCCGCACGACCCGAATAACCAAGCTTTTGTCCGTCCAACATGTTTTCATGAATGTAGTGTTGAACAAAGAACCAAGCCCCTTGGTTTTGAGGCTCATCTTGCGTCCAGACAATCTCTGAAGCATTTGGATACTTTTTGATTTCATTGGCAAAGGCTTTGTGCGGGAAGGGATAAAGCTGCTCAACGCGCAAAATAGCCACGTCATCGTGCCCCAGCTCTTCTCTCTTTTTGGCCAAATCGTAGTAGACCTTGCCTGAGCACAACACGACGCGCTTGACTTTGTCATTCTTGAGCGCTTTGCTCTCGGGAATGACGGTCTGGAATCCACCTTTGGTGAACTCAGACAAAGGCGAGGTCGCATCTTTGTTTCTGAGCAAAGACTTGGGCGTGAAGATGATCAGGGGCTTGCGCAAGTTGCGCACCATCTGTCTTCTAAGGATGTGGAAGATTTGACTGGCGGTGGTGGGCTGAACGATTTGCATATTGGTGTCGGCTGCCAACTGCATAAAGCGTTCAATGCGAGCTGAACTGTGCTCAGGACCTTGGCCCTCATAGCCATGCGGCAACATCAACGTGATGCCATTGACTCGACCCCACTTGACCTCACCAGAGGCAATGAATTGATCGATCACCACCTGCGCTCCATTGGCAAAGTCACCAAACTGCGCTTCCCAAATCACCAAGGTGTTGGGGTCGTTGGAGGCGTAACCGTATTCAAACCCAAGCACCGCCTCTTCTGACAAAATCGAGTCGATCACCACAAAGGGGGCTTGCGTCTCGGAGACGTTTTGCAGTGGCACATAGGTACCGGTGTCCCACTTCTCACGGCTTTGGTCATGAATCACCGCATGGCGGTGCGTAAAGGTGCCGCGTCCACAATCTTCACCCGACAAACGAACAGGAAAGCCACCAGAGACCAAGGAGGCCAAGGCCATGTGCTCACCCATGCCCCAGTCCACGGGCACGTCACCGCGTCCCATTGCGGCGCGATCGTCGTAGACCTTTTTGACCAGTTGATGAGGGGTCACTGTTTTGGGAATCGTTGTGATTTTCTCAGACAAGCGTTTCCACTCCGTCAACGGAATGGCGGTGTCGCCTGCATCGGTCCACTTCTTGCCCAAGTAGGGAGACCAGTCCACGGTGTACTGGCTGCTAAAGTTGGTGACCAAGGGGTCGACTGAGTGCTTGCCAGCGTCCAAAGCTGCACGGTAGGCTTTGACCATGTCGTCGCCCAACGTCTCGCCCAAGCCTTGTGAGCCCAATCGGTCCGCATAGAGCTTTCTGGTGCCGGGATGCACAGAGATCTTTTTGTACATCAAAGGCTGGGTCAAACTGGGCGTGTCTTGCTCATTGTGTCCAAGTTTTCTAAAGCAGATGATGTCCACCACCACGTCCTTGGAAAACGTCATTCTGAACTCAAGGGCCAATTGAGTGGCCAAGGCAACGGCCTCTGGATCGTCTCCGTTGACGTGAAGCACGGGCGACTCGATCATCTTGACCACATCCGAGCAGTACAGTGTTGAGCGCGAATCTCTGGGGTCCGACGTGGTAAAACCAATTTGGTTGTTGATCACAATATGGACGGTTCCACCGGTGTAGTAGCCGCGTGTCTCCGCCAAGGCCAAGGTCTCCATCACAATACCCTGACCCGCAAAGGCCGCGTCGCCATGAACGAGAACCGGCAACACTTGCTGGCCCTTGGGGTCACCTCGACGATCCATGCGTGCGCGAACCGACCCCTCAACCACTGGATTCACAATTTCCAAGTGCGAGGGATTGAAGGCCAAGCTCAAATGCACTGCGCCGCCAGTGGTGCTCACATCAGAGCTGAAACCTTGGTGGTACTTCACGTCTCCACTGGGCAACTCTTCGGGCGCGGTGTGATCGAATTCAGCAAACAAATCAGCGGGCAACTTGCCCATCGAGTTGACCAACACGTTCAAACGACCGCGGTGAGCCATGCCAATGACGACTTCCTTGATGCCAATCACGCCAGCTTGTTGAATGATTTCGTCCATGGAGACGATGAAGCTCTCTCCGCCCTCTAAGGAGAAACGCTTTTGACCGACGTATTTGGTATGAAGGAAGCGCTCCAAGCCTTCGGCAGCGGTCAATCGGTCCAAAATTCGTTTTTTCTTGTCCGCATTGAAAGCGGGCTTGCTTCTCACGCTTTCAAGCTTTTGTTGCCACCAACGCTTGTGGTCTTGATTGGTGATGTAATTGAATTCGGCACCAATGGAGCCGCAATAGGTCTCGCGCAACGCATTCAAGAGCTCTCTCAAGCTCATTCGGTCGCGACCAAAGAAGGTGTTGCTTGTGTCAAACACAGCCTCTTGGTCTGCATCGGCGAAGCCGTAAAAAGCAGGATCCAACTCAGGGATGTGCTCGCGCTCCGTGCGCTTTAAGGGATCCAGATCAGCCCAACGAACGCCTACATTTCGGTAGGCTGCGATCAACTGCTGCGCAGCTGTTCTTTTTCTTCCCATCTCTGCATCTTGGGACGCCATGACCACCTTTGTGCCACCCATTTTTGCGCGCTCTGCAAAGGCATTGACGACGGGCAAATGAGGCACATCTTTGGCTTGAGAGCCATCTACGGCGGGCACATGCTGCAAAGCATCAAAATACTCTCGCCATGTATCGGGCACACTGCTTGGATTGGAGAGGTAATTTTCGTAGAGTTCTTCGACATAGGGCGCGTTGCCGCCGAAGAGATAGGTGTTGCCCGAGTAGGCTTGATACAGAGACGATGAATCGCTCATTGCGCTGACCTCCGATTCCCTTTAGGAAACTTTAGTTGGTTAAAAAAAACCTCCCGCGACACGGCTGAACCGGTTAGCGGATGCACTGTGGCTGGAAGGGCCTTAGTTTGTGCCGTATTGTGCCATTAATTTTCGGATTACTGCTCAAAACATAAAAAGAAGTCCTGGACTTCATTCAATACCAAACAATCATGGCCTTGAAAAAACACCTAAAAAAGCCACCCCAGAAGAGGAGTCAAGGGTAAACCCCAGGGCAACCTTGTCAAGCAACTTCACTCCCAACCCGCCAGGCGCCCTGCATTGATTGAGAGGGCCATCAAACGGCTTCAACTTTGAAGAAAGCCTTGATGGCGTCCAAGGTGGTGGGATCCTCAATGGTGGTCAAGTCGCCCGTGTCTCGCCCCTCACAAACGGCTTGAATCACGCGCCTGAGCAATTTTCCACTTCTGGTTTTTGGCAAAGCATTCACAAAATACACGCGCGCAGGCCTTGCGATCGCGCCAAGTTGCTGATCCACTTGCTTCATGATCTCCCCCTCCAAGGCCAACTTGGCTTGGGCGTCGTTGGCGAGGCTTGGATCTCTGAGCACCACGAAAGCCATGGCGACTTGGCCTTTCAATGGATCGCTCACCCCCACGACAGCGACCTCTGCGACATTGCTGTGCGAGGAGAGACACTCTTCAATCTCCCGGGTCCCCAAGCGGTGTCCAGCCACATTGATCACATCATCGGTTCGACCCAGGATGAAATAGTACCCATTCTCATCTCTGACCCCCCAATCAAAGGTGGAGTAAACCATCTTGCCAGGAATGGTCTCCCAGTAGGTCTTCACAAAGCGTTGATCATCCCCCCAAATGGTTTGCAAACACCCTGGGGGCAGCGGTCCCTTGATGGCCAAAACCCCTTTTTGATTGGGGCCCGAAATCTCTTGACCCGTTGCATCATCAATCAGTTGCACGTCATAGCCATACACCGCCAAACCTGGACTGCCCAAACGCGTGGGCAAGTCCTCAATGGATTTGGCAAGGGTCAAAATGGGCCAACCGGTCTCTGTTTGCCAGTAGTTGTCAATCACGGGCTTGCCCAAGCCCTCTGAAATCCACTTCGCAGTGGGCTCATCCAAGGGCTCACCGGCCAAGAACAAGGCCTTGAGGGAGCTCAGGTCATACTGCGTCAAGTACTTTGGATCTTGCTTTTTCAGCACGCGTATCGCTGTGGGCGCACTGAACATGGAAGTGACCTTGTACTTTTGCACAAGTTGCCACCAAACCCCGCCATCCGGTCGAATGGGCAGGCCTTCGTACAAAATGGTGGCCATGCCTGCAATCAATGGGCCGTAAACAATGTAGCTGTGCCCAACCACCCAGCCGATATCGCTCGTGCAGAAGAAGGTCTCTCCGGGTGCGCCCATGAAAATGTGTTTCATGCTGGCAGCGAGTGCGACAGCGTACCCACCTGTGTCCCTTTGAACGCCCTTGGGCTTGCCTGTCGTGCCCGATGTGTACAAGGTGTAACTGGGGTGCGTCGAGTCCACCCAGACACAGGGCACTTGAGCCCCTTGAAAACGCTCTCTAAGCGCCTCGTAATGGTGGTCTCGCCCCGAGGTCATCTTGAACTCACTCAATGCGCGGTCAACCATCAAGACCGCATCGGGCTTGTGTGTTGATCTCTCAATGGCTTCATCCAGAAGAGGCTTGTAGGCAACGACCTTGCCGCCTCTAGAGCCCGCATCTGCACTCACGATCAATTTGGGCGTCGCGTCCTCAATGCGCGTGGCCAAACTGTGGGCCGCAAAACCACCAAACACCACCGAATGAATGGCACCAATGCGCGCACAGGCGAGCATCGCAAAAACCGCCTCGGCCACCATGGGCATGTAAATGAGGACCCGATCCCCTTTGGTCACACCCAGGTGACACATCATTTGCGCGGTTTGTTGAACTTCACGAGAGAGTTCGGCAAAGCTGTAAGTTCGCTCCAAGCCCGTTTCACTGGAGACACAAATCAAGGCGTTTTGATCAGCGCGGTCTTTTAAATGACGATCAACTGCGTTGAAGCAAAGATTGGTTTGTCCACCCTTGAACCACTTGGCAAAGGGTGGATTGGAGTAATCACAAATGTCTTGGGGCGGCACATGCCAATCAACCAAGGCACTTTGCTCTCGCCAAAACTCATCGCGATGAGCGATAGAGTGCTCATGAAATTTGGCATAACTCATAGCAAACCCCTTTATAAAGAGCGGGCTTTACCAAAGAACTCAAAGGTCAAGCCTCGTCTGATGTTGATTTTGATCCCAAAACATCGATCATGAAAGCATGACCTTCCAAATTACTCGACTTTGATTTTGGCGTCCTTCATCACGCCACCCCATTTTTTGATCTCCGACTTGATGAAATTGCCAAATTCCTCTGGGCTTTCGCTGCCATACTCGTAGCCCATTTCTAAGCCATGGGCTTTCGCCGCTGGGGAATTGAGAACTTTGGTGATGTCAGCATGTATGCGGTTGATCACAGCCACCGGCGTACCCGCTGGCACAAAGATCCCATTCCAGCCCGTGGCTTCCACATTGGGCAATCCAGCTTCCACAAAAGTGGGGACATCCGAGACGATGGCGACGCGTTTGCTTTGAGCCACACCCAATGCGCGCAACTTGCCCGATTTGATGTGCTGCGCAACAACGACGGGTGCCAAGTAAGCGGCATTGACGTGGCCAGCCAAAACATCGGGCAATTCTGCGCCAATGGCTTTGTAAGGCACTTCTCTGATGGTCACACCCGCATTGATTTTGACCAATTCACCCAGCAGTTGCGTGATGGAGCCGTTGCCACCTGAGGCATAGGTCAAGAGTTCGGGCTGCGCTTTTGCCAGCGCCAAAAACTCCTTCAAGGTTTTGGCGGGTACCTGGGGGTTGACCACCAACACCAAGGGGGTTGAAAAAATCCGAGTCACGGGCAACAAGGACTCACCTAGACGACAGCAATTGGTATTGGGAAACAAGTCATTCAAGGCATTGTTGATGTTGCCGTGAAAAAGGGTGTGACCATCTGCGGGGGAGCGAATCGCCTCTCTTGCACCAATCAAACTGTTGCCACCGGGCTTGTTGTCGATGAACACTTGCTGACCAAAGACCTCATTGAGTGCAGGAATGATGTCTCTCACGGCCGTGTCCACTGCACTGCCTGGCCCTGCAGGCTCAATGATGCGAATGGTCTTGGACGGAAAACTTTGAGCCTGAGCAAATGCGGTGCTCAAACTGATCGTGAGCGCCAGGAGGGCGTGAGTGAGGCGAAGGCTTGACGTGTTCATGAACGGTTTAAAGAAGTAAAAGAAAAGATGGGCTCAAAGGGCTTGAAGGCCCAATGGGACGATGCGTTCATTTTGTATGCAGCCTTCAAGACTTCACAATAGGGTTTGACCCCAAGCCCATCTCAGCACAGCTGAGCGCATCGAGCGAAATAAATCATCAACGATAGACCCCTCTGAGTTTTTAAGCGCAAAAATCAAGGCCAATGATTTAAGATCGAGGGCTTATTTTTAAATCAACTTTTTTTACAATATGGCCATCGACGTTCACGCCCATTATGTTCCCCCAAGCATCATCGACCAGCTCCTGATTGAAGGCCCCTCCATGGGCATCGACGTGGTGGAGTCGCAACCCCAATGTCATTGCTTGCATTTTCACTACGGCTTGAAGTGTCGACCTTTTTTCTCTCGCCTGCTGGAGAGCCCGCAAGCGCGCATGGACGCCATGCAAGCCCAAGGGGTGCACAAACAAGTGCTCTCAGGCTGGGTGGATGTCTTTGGACACGGCTTGGCGGATGCACACGGAAAAAAATGGCACGAGATGCTCAACAATGCGATGGGAGACTTTTGTGCACAAAACCCCAGCGCCTTTTCTTTTTTGGCGTCCGGGCACATGCCCAACGCGGGCTTGGCGGCCAGGGAACTTGAGCGCGCGGTCAAGGAGCAAGGCGCTTTGGGCGGCGTTGTGGCCTGCAACGTAGAAGGCGTGAACCTGGGAGAACTGGATCTAGAGGATTACTGGGCATGCGCGAGTGAACTGGGTGTGCCCATCTTTTTGCACCCCACGCAAGCACAACCCACACCCAGGAGCAAGGCTTTTGCTTTGAATCAAGTGGTTCAATATACCTTTGACACCACCTTGAGCGTGGGCTCATTGATTTGGAGTGGCGTTTTAGATCGCCATCCCCATTTAAAAATCATTTTGTCCCATGGGGGCGGCGCACTGCCCTACCTCATTGGCCGATTTGACTTTATGCATGCCAAAGGTCACCACGAACAAAATGGCATCAAGGCCAAGAAATCACCTTGGAGTTATTTAAGTGAGATGTACTTTGACACCATTTTGCATGACAAGGAAGCGCTCCACTACTTAAAGCAAAAAGTCGGTGTGTCTCAAATTGTCTTGGGCACAGACGACTCCTTCCCTCCCGCAGACCCCAATCCGCTGCAAAGCTTAAAGGACGCCAATTTCAATGCAGCAGAGATCCACACGGTGAGCGAGATCAACCCCCGGGCCTTGTTCAAAATTTAAGGTCCGAGGTGACATGAAGGCGTGACGCCTTGACGTCCCCTGCATGCCCCGAACTGCTTTTCTTTACTCCGGCTGGATGCCTGCTTGCTTGATTTGCCTGGCCCACTTGGCTTTTTCTGCGACCACAAATTTGGTGAATTCCTCAGGGCCCATCACTGCGGGATCCAAACCCAAGTTCATCAATTTGGAGGTCACGTCTGTGGAGGCCATTGCTTTTTGCGAGGCGTCCCACAGTTTATCCACCACGTCCTTGGGCGCACCTGCCGGCACCACCAAGCCGCTCCAAACGCTCACATCAAAGCCGGGCATCTCTTCTGCAAGTGAGGGCATGTCGGGCATCAACGCCGTTCGCGTGCTGGATGTCACACCGAAGCCTTTTAACTTGCCGCCTCTGATTTGTGTAAAGGCCACTGCATTGTCAGCAAAGGTGAAAGTCAGCTGACCGCCCAAAACATCGTTGACCGCTTGTGGCACTCCCTTGTAGGGCACTTCCAACACGTCTACATTGCCAAGTGACTTGAGTTCAGCCAAGGCCACTTGCATGCCGGCCGAGGCATAGCCAACGGTGTAGACGCCCTTTTTTGCTCTGGCCAAGGCCAAAAATTCTTTGGTGTTTTGCGCAGGAAAATCCGCCTTGACCACCAAGGTCAATGAAGCCGTGATGAACCGAGCGACTGGGGTGAAGTCCTTGATGGGATCGTAATTGAGTTTTTTGTACAGACTGGCATTCGCCGCCAAAGTGGTGTTGTTGCCGCCAAAGACCGTGTAGCCATCCGGCAAAGCCTTTGCGGCCTCGGCGGCCGCGATGGCCCCTTGGGCTCCAGGCTTGTTGTCAATGATCATGGGTTGCCCCAAGGTGACTTGCATGTGTTGACCCACAATGCGTGCAATTGCATCGGGGGCGCTGCCTGCAGGAAACGGCACAATAAAACGAATCGGCTTGCTGGGATAAGCGCTTGCCGCGGGATTGGTTTGTGCCTGAGCGCGCATGGCGGACCCACTGCCCAAGAGCAACACCACCAAGGACAAGCGCAAGCAAAGCGACACGTTGGCACTGCTGCGTCTTGGGTTTTTGAAAGCCTGGCTTTGCTGCCCCTCAAGCCTTAATTTTTTAAAATACAAATACATGAACTTGCTCCTTAACTTCTTGTTTTCATTTTCAAAGCCATGCGCACACCCCTTCAAGCAAAGTGCTTGAACACCCTTGAATCAATTTTGCGCAATGATGGGCAACAAGATGTAGGGCTGCTCTTCATCTTTAAAGTGAAGATGAACGGTGTTGTGAAACACGTCGCTTGGGCGATTCACGGGGTGATCGTGAACAAAGGGACCCACACCCGTTAAGGTGTATTTGAAACCTGGCACCGTCAAGGGCTCACCCATCGATTCATAGTCTCGCCCTCTGATGGAGACCCCAAAGCGAAACCCTTTGGGGATCACAATGCAAGTGGGCCAGACTTCAACATCCAAATCAACGGGCACCTGGGGCGTCAAGGCTTGCACCTCATCGTGCGTGTGGTAGGGCCTGTAGGGCAATGATTTTTGCGCATCGAGTTTGCGGTGGGACGCTCTGAGCCAGCCCATTCCAATGGGCGTTCTGGGGTCGTTGGAGCCATGAAACGTGACCTCCCGCCCATCGGGCCTAAAGACCCGCAGCACGACAAACACATCGGCGTCGCTGGTTGAACTAGAGAGCTTCAATTTCACAGCCGATGGCCCGGTGATCTCCATGGGGGCTTGCAGCGGGGCACTCAAAAACATCAAGCCATCGCTTTGCGCCTCATAGGCAATGGAGCCCGTGAATTGGGGTGCGTTTTGCGTCAAGCTGCCGCTCACTGGATCGAAGTAAAAACGCGTCCACTGCGTTCTCGCCAAAGGCCACTCTTGCTCGGCTCTTTCTTCATAATGGTCCACGTGCCTGACTTGGAGGGTGACCTTGGGGTGCGAGCTCATGCCCGTGTCCTCACCCTTTAAGAAGTGCCCGAAAAATTTCTTCTGCAGAGCGATGCCGTAGTTGGTATAAAAGCTCTCCCAGTGTGCGCCTCCATGGGCCTCAAGCCACTTCTCTTTGGATGACACGGCCAAAAAGCCTTCAAAGTTTCCACGAGTGTGAAGTCCCTGCCCGCCCCAATTTGCCGCAGACAGAACGGGCACCTCAATCAAATCCAGGCGAGGCGAACGCGCCTTGTGGGCCGGGCCATCGAGGGCGTGTTCAAGCATCCAGCGTTCAATATCAATTCGGTTTTGCGCCAACACCTCTTCAGGCAAGGTCTCTGGCCCGCAGACCAATTCACCCGTGACCTGACTGCGAGAGCCACGCTCTCCACACCCGTGTTGCGCACGGTGCACGGCTCTTGGGAACCAGTTGCTTAAAAAGCCGCTCATGATGCCACCATGAAAGGTGGCCTCTCGGTAGTAGTCACTCGCACCCTCCCAAGCGCAAATGGCACTCAAATGTTTGGGCTTCAGACTGGCCACTTGCCAAGCGTTCATCGCATAGTAAGAGATGCCATTGAGTCCTACTTTTTCATTGGACCATGGCTGCACGCCACACCACTCAACACAAGCGTACAGGTCTTGTGTTTCTCTGGGTGACCAAGGATCGACAAAACCAGGAGAGCGCCCTGTCCCTCTTGAGTCCACTCGCACCAAAGCGTAGCCATCAGGGACCCACTTCTCAGGATCGACCAACTCCCATGACTGGTACAAATTGCTGGACCCCTCCAAGACCTCGGGGTTGTGCTGGATCAAATGATTCCACGCGCCTGGGTTGCCCTCTTGAAAGGACAAGCCCTTGGCGTAAGGACCGTAGGTCAACACAACGGGATAGCGTCCTGCCTCTAGAGGCAAATAGACATCCGCTCGCATGACCACACCATCATCCATCGGAATGGCGACATCAAAGGCCATTCGCATACCATCTCTGACTTGGAATTGCACTTGACTCACATTCACCTCGGCACTATTTTCGTTGAAAAGTCTCTAGGTGGACAGACCACTTTTTTTTAGAGATGCTCTTTGAAAAAATCAATGGACAAACCCAAAGCACGGTCCGACTCGGGCTTGCTGTAGGTGCGCCCGCCATGTCTGGCAAATGCGTGATCCGCACCCGGATATTTTTCAATGCGAACAAAGGGATTGGGGGACAACTTTCTCTCTAAAAGCTCATTGACCTCGGCTTGAACCCAGCGGTCTTTCATGGCCATGTGCAACAAAAAGGGATGGTGCAAGTTGGGCGCCTCTTTGATTCGATGCTCAATGTAAGTGCCGTAATAAGCCACCGCACAATCGATGTCTGTCCTGCAGCACATCAGGTAACACAACTTGCCGCCCAGACAGTAGCCCACGGAGCCCACTTTGCCATTGCACTCAGGCAGCGTCTTTAAGTAGGCCATGGTGTCTTGCATATCCAGCACCCCCACGTCGTAGTCAAAGTCGTAGTACAAATCAAACGCCTTCTCGACATCCTTGGGGTTTTTGTCTGACAACTCAACCCCAGGCTCTTGGCGCCAAAACAAATCAGGCACCAAGCAAATAAAGCCCGCCTCGGCAAACTCTTTTGCATGCTCTCTCATGGTGTCATTGACACCCCAAATTTCCATGATTGCAATGATGGCGCCTTTGGGCGGCCCCTCGGGAACAGCCAAATAGGCCCCCATGGTGCCGTCTCTCATGGGTACAGTGATGTTTGAATACTTGATCAATTGAAGGGTCCTTGCGTGTTCAACCAAAATCGATTGAAATAAAAAAATTAGTTCAGCTTAAGTAGCTTTTTGGCATTTCCAAAAAAGATCTTGTCTTTTTCTGCTTGACTGATCTCCAAAGCCTTGACAGCTGCGATCGTCGTGCGAATGAGGAGTCGGCCATCCTCGGCATCAAACGGTGCATCGGTTGCAAAGACCGCATGCTCTGAACCAAAGAAGGCGTGCCCGCACTTGGTCGCTGCAACACCACCGTTCAGTGCCGTGTCACCGTAGAGCATTTTGTAATAATCAAGAATGGGTTTTTTAAGGCCTGCTTTTTCAACCTGAGGGTTGGTTTTGGAGGTTCCGTAAAAGATTTGATCAAATCCGAGTTCAATCTTTCCAGCAAAATAGGGAATCATGCCGCCCATGTGATGGGTGATGATTTTTAAATTGGGGAACTCATCGTAAATGCCTGAAAAAATCAAACGCGTGGCACACGCTGTTGTCTCATAGGGCCAACCAAAACTGAACCAAATTTCATTCTCTGAGGCTTTCTCCGTGGCATAGTCTGCGAACTGAGGACCACGGATGGGGTGAATCCACACGGGCAAATCGAGGTCGTGCATTTTCTTAAAGATGGGCCTGAATTCGGGCAAACTCAAAGGCTTGCCCAAGACATTTGTAAAAATCTGAATGCCTTTTGCACCCATGCTGACGGTTCTGTCAATCTCTGTCAAACACGCCTCCACATTGTTCATGGGCATGGAGGCGATAAAGCATGGAAAACGATCGGGGTGTTTGTTGCAGATCTCCGCCAATCCGTCGTTGGCAATTTGCGCTAACAAGGGCGTGATGTCAGGCCCACCCAAAATTTCGATGGGCGGGTTGGCCAAGGAGAGCACTTGCTGCAAACCTTCAAACTCATCCATCATCTTCAGTCGCGAGGACAAATCGAGCAAAGAAGGTCTTTCTGGGAAGGCTTTGAGAGCCACGTGTCCAGGGACCAATTTTTCCAATCGATTGAAAATCGAGTCGGGCATGAAGTGATTAAAAATATCTAGCATCGATGTCTTTCAAATAAAACGTAAACTGGCTTGAGTTGCACTCCAAAAATTTGAATGGGGCTGAATTTTTCACAATTCAACCCCATGCGTTTGCAGCAGAACTTCAATGATTGCGTTTTTATCACATCGACCGACGGTTCACAATGATTGTTTACGATAGGTTCATTTGAGCCACTGGTGAATGGTCTTGAAGTGTTCGTGCTCGGCGGTTCCCAGCCACTCAAAAATGACCATCTCCAAACTCACGAGCTCAGCCCCGGCGCCAGCCAGTCGATCCAGTGCCGCGTCTTTGTCCTTGCTGCGCCTCGAGCCCGTTGCGTCAACCACCACCCAGACTTCCAATTCCTCTTGCATCAAATCAATGGCCGTTTGCAAAAGGCAAATGTGTGTCTCGCAACCGGCCAAAACGATTTGATCTTTTACTTTTGCCTGCGTATTTTTTTGCAAATGCTTGGGCAAACTTCGGGCGTTGCCTTGCGGCGCCTTGGGCTCGGGTTTTAATGAAGCGAGCAAGCCCTCATCGCATGCAGAAAAATGCATTTTGGGCAAGGTCTCTTGACACAAGCCTCGCCAGGCCTCGGGGTTGTGCCCCAATTTTGAGGGGTTTTGTTCAGTCCCCCAAATGGGCACCCCCAGCACATGCGCCACTTTGGCCAGCAGGTGAGCTTGCTCCAACACAGCTTGGTGTTCGGCAATGACGGGCATGAGTTTTTCTTGAAAATCAATCATGACCACTTGTGAGTCTTCTAGAGCGAGTCGCATTATGAAACCTTTACAACCAATCGACCTTTGACTTGACCCGCGCGCAGTTTTTGCGCATAGGTCACCACCTCTTCAAGCGCAATGACTTGCGTCATTTGCTCGAGCTTCTTTAAATCCAAATCCTTTGACAATCGAGCCCAGGCCTCTTGCCGCAAGGCCAAGGGCGCCATGACCGAGTCGATCCCAAGCAAACTCACGCCGCGCAAAATAAAAGGCATGACGGTGCTTGGCAAATCCATGCCTTGCGCCAAGCCACAAGCGGCAACGGTAGCCCCATAGGCGCATTGCGCCAATGCATTGGCAAGGGTGTGAGAACCCACCGAGTCCACCACGCCGGCCCAACGCTCCTTTTGAAAAGGTTTGCCCGGCTCACTCAATGTGCTTCGGTCGATCACCTCTTTCGCGCCCAAGGCTTTCAGATAGTCACTTTGCGACAATTTACCCGTTGAGGCGGTGACGCTGTACCCCAGTTGCGAGAGCAACGCCACAGCAACACTGCCAACGCCACCGCTGGCTCCCGTGACCAAGACCTCGCCTTTTTGAGGATTCAAGCCCTGCTTTTCAAGCGCCATCACACAGAGCATTGCCGTGTAACCGGCCGTGCCGATGGCCATGGCTTGCAGAGCCGAGAGATTTTTGGGCAAGTGCACCAAGCCACTTGCTGCGACCCGTGAGCGCTCGGCCAACAAGCCCCAATGGGTCTCCCCATAGCCCCACCCGTTGTGTATAAAGAGGTCTCCCTCTTTCCAATCAGGGTGCGATGAAGCGCTCACCACACCTGCACCATCAATGCCCGCCACCATGGGCCACTTTCTGACCACGGGCGAGGTGTTGGTGATGGCCAAAGCGTCCTTGTAGTTCAAGGTGGAGTACGCCACTTGGACTTCGACATCTCCCTCGGGCAAGTCCGTGTCTTGCAAAGACTCCACGGCCACCTTAAATTCATCGTCTTTTCTTAAAACCAAGGCTTTGTACATGTTTTGACTCTCCTGTGATCGACGCCGTGCAAGGCGTCTGCATTTTTTTCAAGCCTTAGAACTATCGCACAAGGCTTTGATGTTTTTTTAGGGCCTTGATTTTTATTTCTAAAATTTGACACGTTTGGGCTTGCTGTGCACTCAATGGCGGCGGGAAATGAACGGTGCCCGTGTGAACACCCACAGGGTCTTCAGCGTCCATGGGCTCGCCGTTGAAGTCACCGAAGAATAAAAATGCAATACTTTAGTTTCAATTTAAAGACCAATAGCCCCTTGCTGACTCAATATTTTCGCCCTGAAAGAACAAACCCCCTTTAAAATCAAAGGTTATGCGATATTTAGTGATGGCCTTGATGATTTATGCCAGCAGCGTGGCGAGCGCTGCCCCATCGAATCGTCCCAACGATGACATAGAGAAATTTTTGTCAGACAGGGGGCTGTTCGAGCAGCTGGACAATTTGCGCCAAAACGTCGGTGAGAAAGCCTCCAAACTTGTGGTCAATGCGATGGGCTTCTTAGGTGTGCCCTACCGAGCAGGTGGCACCAACATCAATACGGGCTTTGATTGCAGCGGCTTTGTGCGCGCCATCTTTGAGCAATCGGTGGGGCTCATCTTGCCAAGAAAGGCCTCCGACCAAGCCAAGGTGACGGAAAGCATTGAGCGCACCGAGCTCAAACCTGGTGACTTGGTGTTTTTTAACACCATGAAGCATGCCTTCAGCCATGTGGGCATTTATGTTGGCGACAACAAATTCATTCACTCCCCAAGGCCTGGTTATGGTGTGCGGGTCGAGGACATGCGCCAAGCTTATTGGGAAAGACGCTACAACGGGGCGAGAAGGGTCAAAGATCTCTCAAAAAACCCATTGGCTTCATTGCCCAATTTCTTGGGGCTGCCCACAGCCAATGCAGGCAGCAACAACTCGCTTTCGCCCTCTGTTGAACTGAGCAATGCGCCCATTTCACCGGCAACTGGTTTTTTCAACTCGAGCAACAATGACGCTGGGCCGGGTCTCTTTTGGGACAAAAGCATACCCTCCCCCCCAACAAATGCCACGGCGTCAAGCCCCTTGTCTTACTCGACAACAAACAACTCAAGCAAATAAACGTCTACATTTGGGTAGCCGATCGATGCTTTGCGATTCGATCTTTTTTCGCAAGCCTTCAGCGCCTCGAAAAGAGGCTGAGGGCTTGTTGACCCCATCAGCGAGCTGGGCATCGAAAGGAGCTTTCTCTCAAAAGGGACATCGCCTAGCGCTAGGCGATCAAATCGATGTGCTCAGATAGTAAACAAGGGCAGCGATCAATGCGCTTGCAGGAATCGTGAAAATCCATGCCCAGACGATGGTACCGGCCACGCCCCACCTGACGGCGCTTGCGCGTTGAACAGAGCCTACCCCCACAATCGCCCCTGTGATGGTGTGAGTGGTTGAGACAGGAACGCCCAAAAAGGTGGCCATGAACAGCGTCAAGGCACCTCCAGTTTCTGCGCAAAAGCCCCCAAAGGGTTTGAGCTTGGTGATCTTTTGACCCATGGTCCTCACAATGCGCCATCCCCCAAACAAAGTGCCCATTGAAATGGCCACATAACAAGCAACCACCACCCACATGGGCGGCATGGTGTCTTGCGTGCTGGCATAACCCGTTGCAAGCAGGAGCATCCAAATAATACCAATGGTCTTTTGTGCGTCGTTGCCGCCGTGGCCCAGGCTGTAGGCACCGGCCGAGACCAGCTGCAAGCTGCGAAACCACCGGTCAACTTTAGAAGGCGTCGACCCCCTAAAAATCCATGAGCAAAGGACCACGATCAGGGAGCCCAAAATAAATCCAACCAAGGGCGAGACAAAAATAAAAGCCACGGTCTTCATGATACCGCTCGAGTTCAAACCAGAAACACCCACCTTCATCATCACAGCGCCCACAATACCCCCGATCAATGCATGCGAGGAACTGCTTGGAATACCGTAATACCAAGTGATCAAATTCCACAGACACGCCCCAGTCAAGGCGCCCAATACAACATTCGTGTCAACGACACTCAGGGTCACAATGCCTTTGCCAATGGTTGCAGCCACGCTTAACTTAAAAACAAAGATGGCGATCAAGTTAAAGAAGGCCGCAAAGACAACCGCTTGATTGGGCTTTAACACCCCCGTTGAGACCACCGTTGCGATGGAGTTGGCGGAATCGTGAAAGCCATTCAAAAAATCAAAGGCGAGCGCCAAAAACACCAATAAAACAATGAACCAAATTGAGGCATGCGTCGTGATCATAAAAAGTGGTGGGTCAAGAGTTTTCTAGAACAATGCCTTCAATCAAATTGGCAACATCCTCGCATTTATCACTGATCGTTTCCAACAACTCATAAATCGCCTTGTACTTGATGATTTCTTTGACATCGTTTTCTTCCCTAAAGAGCTTGCTCATGGCGCTGCGCATGACACGGTCCGCATCGGACTCAAGTTGATCGATTTCCTCACACGTCTTTAAAGCCGCCTCAGAGTTGACTGGCTCAGCAATGCTTGAGAGCAAACTCACACCATGCCTGAGTCGCTCGCAGCACTTCACACTGATATCGGTGAGTCGCTTGATCTCGACCGTGATGGCTCGCACGTCGTATAAGGCCATGGTTTCAGCAGAATCTTGAATCAAATCAGCCACATCGTCCATGGTGTTGATCAGGGAATGAATTTGCTCGCGATGAATCGGCGTGATGAAGGTCTTGTGCAATGCACGATTCACCTCATGGGTGATTCGATCGGCCGACTTCTCAGCTTGGATCACATCTGCTGTGTATTTGTTTCTCAGGTCCTCATCTGAGTAAAACTCAATCAATCTTGAGAAGGCTTGCGCGGCCTCAACAATTCTGTCTGCGTGTTTATTGAACAGCTCAAAGAAGTTGTCTTCACGCGGTAAAAATTTTCCAAACATGATCCATACCCAATGTGGTTAACGATGTTGAGGTGAGATTGATCTTCTAGGCTTGAATCATGCGAACATGCTCGCACTTGAATCGCTTCACCAAAGATCAAAAAAATGAATGCTTTCTATTGCTTTTTTAGCCCATAAAAATGTCATCAAATTGTAATATTTAAAGCCACTAAAAATGAACGCCGTCAATAATAAATAACAGTGCTTGAGAAAAAAACCTCAACGGTCATGTTCGGATCGATTTTGTCGCTGTTCAGCGAGAACAAGCCTGCACCTTATTTCCTCAGTGCTCTACAAACTTTTGTTGGCACAACACATCTGGTGAACCACAACAACATCGATGCACAGGCCAAGTGAGGGGCTAAAAAAAAGGGATGCTCTTTGACAGAGCATCCCTTTCACAGCGACCCAGGCCTTAGCGCATTTATTTTTTCGCAGGGGGCAAATCGGTGCAACTGCCGTGTGCCACTTCGGCGGCCATGCCAATGCTTTCTCCCAAAGTGGGATGCGGGTGAATGGTTTTACCGATATCGATCGCGTCGGCCCCCATTTCGATGGCGAGCGCAATCTCTCCAATCATGTCGCCCGCATGCGTGCCCACCATGCCACCGCCCAAAATCTTCCCGTGCCCATGGGCCTCTGGGGAATCATCAAAAAGCAATTTGGTAAAGCCCTCATCGCGTCCATTGGCAATGGCACGACCTGAGGCAGCCCACGGAAAGAGTCCTTTCTTCACAGGGATGCCTTGCGCCTTGGCTTGGTCTTCAGTCAGCCCCACCCATGCCACTTCCGGATCCGTGTAGGCAACGCTTGGGATGACCCGCGCATTGAAGGCCGACTGTGCCAAATGAGCGTCTCCCAAGAGCTCTCCGGCAATCACTTCGGCAGCGACATGGGCCTCATGGACTGCCTTGTGGGCAAGCATGGGTTGACCCACCAAGTCTCCAATGGCAAAGATGTGCGACACATTGGTGCGCATTTGAATATTCACATTGATGAAGCCTCTGTCGGTGACCTCAACGCCAGCTTTTTCAGCACCAATCTTTTTACCATTTGGACTTCTGCCCACGGCTTGCAAGACCAGGTCATACACTTCAGAGTGCGTCCCCTCAGGTCCTTCAAAGCTCACTTCGATGCCTTTGGGCAGTGCTTTCGCAGCCACGGTTTTGGTCTTGAGCATGATCTTGTCAAAACGATGTGCATTCATCTTTTGCCAGACCTTGACAAGATCTCGGTCTGCCCCTTGCATCAAACCGTCCATCATCTCCACCACATCCAGGCGTGCGCCCAATGTGCTGTAGACCGTTCCCATTTCAAGGCCAATGATGCCACCCCCCAAGATGAGCATTTTCTTGGGCACTTCTTTTAAAAGCAAAGCGCCGGTGCTATCGACCACACGGGGATCTTCAGGCATGAAGGGCAAGCGAACAGCTTGCGAACCCGCGGCAATGATGCACGACTTAAAGGAGATCACCTGCTCTTTGCCGGTTTTTTCCTGAGCCTGACCTTGTGTTTCTTCAACCTTCAGGTGATGCGCGTCAACGAAACTGCCATAGCCTCTGACGATTTGAACTTTGCGCATCTTGGCCATCTGCGACAAGCCACCCGTGAGTTTAGAGATCACTTTCTCTTTGTGTCCGCGCAACTTGTCAATGTTCAATTTGGGCTTGGAGAACTCCACCCCAAGGTCGGCCAAATGAGCCACTTCGTCCATGACCGAGGCCACATGCAGCAAAGCTTTAGAAGGAATGCACCCGACGTTCAGGCACACCCCACCCAAAGAGGCGTAACGCTCAACGAGGGTGACTTTGAGGCCCAAATCTGCCGCCCTGAAAGCGGCCGAGTATCCACCGGGGCCACCCCCTAAAACCAAGAGATCGCAGTCGGCGTCGCCCACCAAAGCGGGGGCCACGCTGGCGGCCACGACCGCCTGAGCGGGCGCGCTGGCGGGTGTGCTTGCGGCGGCCACCACGGGCGCTGGCGCAACCGTGTCTTGGGTCCCCTCAAGGATCAACACCACCGATCCCTCTGCCACCTTGTCGCCCACCTTGACCTGGACGCTCTTCACAACGCCGGCATGCGAGCAAGGAATTTCCATCGACGCCTTGTCCGACTCCACCGTGATCAAACTTTGCTCCACTTTGACCGTGTCGCCTGCCTTGACCAAGACCTCAATCACAGCCACTTCGCTAAAGTCCCCAATGTCTGGAACTTTGATATCCATCGTTGCCATATGTTCAGTCCTTAAAGCTTAGAGCAATACTCTGCGGAAATCGGCCAGAATTTGACCCAAGTATGCATTGAACCTTGCGGCCAAAGCGCCATCGATCACGCGGTGATCCCAGCTCAAAGACAAGGGCAAGATCAAGCGAGGCACAAACGCCTTGCCGTCCCAAACAGGCTGTATTTGGCTCTTACAAACACCCAGAATCGCCACTTCAGGCGCATTGATGATGGGCGTGAAGTAGCGCCCCCCAATGCCCCCGAGTGAAGAGATGGTGAAACAAGCCCCGGTCATCTCAGCGGGACTTAATTTGCCATCGCGCGCTTTTTTGGCCAACTCAGACATCTCTTGAGAAATCTGCATGACGCCCTTTTTATCAGCATCTCGGATCACAGGCACCATCAAGCCGTTGGGCGTGTCGGCGGCGAATCCAATGTGAAAATAGTGTTTGTAGACCAACTCCTCGCCGTCCAATGAGGTGTTGAACTCGGGGAATTTTTTAAGTGCAGAGACACAGGCCTTGATCAAAAAGGCAAGCATCGTGACCTTGACCCCAGACTTTTCATGTTCCTTGTTGGTCAAGACGCGAAAGGCTTCAAGCTCGGTGATGTCGGCATCGTCGTGATTGGTCACATGAGGAATCATGACCCAATTGCGATGCAAGTTTGCACCACTGATCTTTTTAATGCGGCCCATGGGCTTGCGTTCAACAGCGCCAAACTTGGTGAAATCGACCTTGGGCCAATCGAGCAGGCCCAGTCCCGCACCCGAGCCCGCGCCACTTGAGGAGGCACTGGCTTTTTGAAGAGCGGTTTGCACTTGCCCACTCATCACGCCTTTGGAGAACGACTGCACATCTTCTATGGTGATGCGACCTTTGAAGCCCGTGCCCTTGACCTCGCCAAGCGGCACGCCCAACTCACGCGCAAATTTTCTGATGGAGGGTGAGGCATGCGGCACTTTGACCAAGGATGTGACATCGCTTGGCTGGTGTGCAGGCGCTGCACTCGGTGCAGACCCTTGTGCACGCATAGCGGGCGCAGGGGCAGCAGACACCGCAACGGCCGACGCAGCACTGCTCGCAGCAGCAGCAGCAGCAGCTGGCGCGCTAGACAACACCAAGGCCAACAAGTCGCCCTTGTTGATCTTGTCGCCCACTTTGACCTTTAAAGCCTTCACCACGCCCGCGTGGGAGGAAGGAATCTCCATGGAGGCTTTGTCAGATTCAACGGTGATCAACGACTGGTCGACACCGACGGTGTCGCCTTCCTTGACCATCAACTCAATCACAGCAACATCTTTGAAGTCACCAATGTCTGGCACCACCACGGCTTGCTCGCTGGGAGCCGATGCGCTCGCTTGAACGGCTGCAGGCGCGCTTGACTGCGCTGTCGCGGCGGCGACCGTTGGGGCCACTGCAGCGGCCATGGGCGCGCTGCTCGCAGAGGGCGAAGCAGACGCCGCGGCACCTGCACTGAGCGTCACCGTTGCAATCACGCTGCCTTCTTTGACTTTGTCGCCCACTTTGACTTTAAGCGCGGTGATGACCCCTTCATGAGAAGAGGGGATCTCCATGGAGGCTTTGTCTGACTCGACCGTGATCAACGACTGATCCACTTTGACATGGTCGCCCACTTTGACCATCAACTCAATCACAGCGACGGCGTCAAAATCCCCTATGTCTGGTACTTTTATGTCCAAGGTGCTCATGTGTTCTCTCCTAAGCCTTAAGCAAACAAGGGGTTGATTTTTTGCGTGTCGATCTGGTATTTTTCGATCGCTTGCGTGACTTTTTCCACTGGAACGAGCCCATCCTCACTGAGGGCTTTGAGCGCCGCGACAACGATGAAGTGACGGTTGACCTCAAAGTGCTCTCTCAAACGGCTTCTAAAATCACTGCGTCCAAAACCGTCTGTGCCCAGCACTTTGTAGCTTCTGTCCTTGGGGATGAAGGCGCGAATTTGATCGGCGTAGGACTTCATGTAGTCGGTGGAGGCCACGACAGAGCCGGCATACTTGCCAAGTTGCTCAGCCACAAAGGAGAGTTTTGGCGTTTTGCTCGGGTTGAGTAAATTCCATCTCTCGCACGCTTGGCCATCTCTGGCAAGTTCATTGAAGCTTGGGCAACTCCACACATTGGCTGCAACGCCAAAGTCCTTCAAGAGCAACTCTTTTGCTGCAATGGATTCTCTAAGAATGGTGCCTGAGCCCAAGAGGTTGACCCTTGGCGCTTTCTTTGGACCCTCTGCCTCTTGGAGCAAATACATGCCTTTGATGATTTCTTCTTCACTGCCTGGCTTTAGACCAGGCATGGCATAGTTTTCGTTCAAAAGCGTGATGTAGTAAAAGACATTTTCTTGCTTTTCAACCATGCGCTTCAAACCATTTTGCATGATCACGGCCACTTCGTGTGCAAAGGTTGGATCGTAGCTGATGCAGTTGGGAATGGTGCCCGCCAAAATGTGACTGTGTCCATCCTCGTGCTGCAACCCCTCCCCGTTCAAAGTGGTTCGACCCGAGGTGCCCCCCAAAAGGAATCCGCGAGCTTGCATGTCGCCGGCTGCCCAGGCCAAGTCACCAATGCGCTGGAAACCAAACATGGAGTAATACACGTAAAACGGTATCATGATGCGGTTGTTGGTTGAGTAGGAGGTCGCCGCGGCAATCCAACTGCTCATGCCACCGGCCTCATTGATGCCTTCTTGCAGAATTTGACCCGCCTTGTCTTCCTTGTAATACATGACTTGGTCTTTGTCCACGGGCGTGTACTGTTGACCCGCGGGATTGTAAATACCGACCTGTCTAAAGAGGCCCTCCATGCCGAAGGTTCTGGCTTCGTCCACAAGAATGGGCACCACACGTGGGCCCAATGCTTGGTCTCTTAAGAGTTGTGTCAAAAAGCGAACGTACGCTTGTGTGGTCGAAATCTCGCGCCCCTCAACGGTGGGCTCCAAAATGGCTTTGAAGGTCTCCAAGGGGGGTGCGGTGAACTTCTCTTCACTGACCACTCGGCGATGGGGCAAATAGCCCCCCAAGGCCTTTCTTCTTTGATGCAAATATTGCATCTCTGGGGTGTCATCCGCTGGCTTATAAAAGGGCAACTTGGGCAAATCGGCATCAGAGATGGGAATGTTGAAACGATCCCTAAAGGCCTTGATGTCCTCATCGGTGAGCTTTTTGGTTTGGTGAACGGTGTTCTTACCCTCACCAACTTTACCCATCCCAAAGCCTTTGACGGTTTTGATGAGCAAAACGCTGGGCTGTCCGGTGTGCTTCATGGCCTTGGCATAGGCGGCATAAACCTTTTGTGGATCGTGTCCACCACGGCGCAGATTCCAGATCTCATCATCGCTCATCTTGGCGACCATCTCTAGGGTCTTGGGGTCACGACCGAAAAAGTGTTTTCTAACATAAGCGCCATCGTTGGCCTTGAAGGCTTGGTAGTCACCATCCACCGTCTCCATCATGATGCGTCTGAGCGCACCATCTTTGTCTTTAGCCAGCAAGCCATCCCAATTGGAGCCCCAAATGAGCTTGATCACGTTCCAGCCACTGCCTCTGAATTCGCTCTCAAGCTCTTGAATGATCTTGCCGTTTCCACGCACAGGACCGTCCAAGCGTTGCAAATTACAGTTGATCACAAACACCAAGTTGTCCAACTTCTCCCTTGCCGCCAAACCGATGGCCCCCAAGGATTCCACCTCATCCATTTCGCCGTCTCCGCAAAAGACCCAGACCTTTCTGTTCTCTGTATTGGCAATGCCCCTGGCGTGCAGGTACTTCAAAAATCGAGCTTGATAAATCGCCATCAAGGGGCCCAGGCCCATGGAGACGGTCGGGAACTGCCAGAATTCAGGCATCAACTTGGGGTGGGGATAACTCGATAAACCACCGCCTTTGACCTCTTGTCTGAAGTTAAGGAGCTGCTCCTCTGAGAGGCGACCTTCCAAATAAGCTCTGGCATACACACCCGGCGAGACGTGACCTTGGATGTACAAGAGGTCTCCCCCGTGGTTCTCACTCTCTGCATGCCAAAAGTGATTAAAGCCTGCACCGAAAAGATGAGCGAGTGACGCAAAGGAGCCAATGTGTCCCCCTAAGTCTCCCCCATCCTCAGGGTTGTGGCGATTGGCTTTGACGACCATGGCCATGGCATTCCAACGCATGAAAGCTCTTAATCGCTCTTCAATCTCAATGTTGCCTGGACAGGTCTCCTCTTCGTCAACATCAATCGTGTTGACGTACCCCGTGTTGGCGGAGAAAGGCATGTCAATGCTGCTCTCTCTCGCTTGCTCTAGGAGTTGCTCTAATAGATAGTGCGCTCTCTCAGGGCCTTCATTTTCAATCACCGCCTTGAGCGCATCAAGCCACTCTCGGGTTTCTTGAGAATCAGAATCGTTGATGGCAAAGGTTTGAGAATCGCTGGGTTGAGCGGACATGCTTGTCTCCTAAGTTGATGACGTATTGTGTCTTTTTTCAGAGTATCTCACATATTTTTCTTGATTTCAACATATGATTAATCTTTTCATATTGTGAAATTTAATAAGAAAATGAACTCTTTTTATTATTTGAGCGCTTGTTCTTCTAAACTCCTGAGCATGAGCATCAAAGTCGTCTCCCAGGTTGCAAAAACCCCTCTTAAAAAAGTCGCCCGCCAATGGAGCG
>CAIOTD010000147.1 GCA_903861115.1 uncultured Burkholderiales bacterium | reverse complement strand
TCTAGCATTGCTCTATTAGGAACAGGCTACTTTTCTGCTGCCTTTGCTCAAAAAGCACCTACCGATGTTGGAACTGTCAAGATTACAGGCGAGGGTGATGCGCTAGGCAATGGTTTGCTGATCGATGACGACAGTGTGAAGACCAAAAGCACGGCCACCAAATCCATGATCGATAAAGAGCGTCCTACGGCTAACGCTTATCAAATTTTAAATTTAATGCCCAGCGTCAATGCATCCAGCTACGATGCAACTGGACTCTTTGGTGGTAACTTAAGGGTTCGTGGCTTTAACAGTGATGAGATGGGCTTTACGATCAATGGAGCGCCTGTCAATGACTCAGGTAACTTTGCCATTTATCCCCAAGAGTACTCTGACATTGAAAACATGTGCGAAGTGTTCATTACACAAGGTTCAGTCGATACAGATGCGCCTCACGTTGGAGCCTCGGGTGGCAACGTTGGCATGGTGAGCTGTTCACCAAAAGATACTTTTGGCGGTAAATTTTCTGGCTCACTTGGTGATTTGAACTTTAAAAGATCGTTCTTGCGCATTGATACAGGTTTGATCGGTAAAGAGCATCCTTTCAAAGCCTTTGCGTCATACTCTGCTGCTCAAGTGGACAAATTTAAAGGGCAAGGTGGTGCAAACCGTCACCACATTGATGCTGGTTTGGAATGGAAACTGACCGACAACACCACTTTCAGCTCTAATTTGTTGTATAACTTTGCGGTCAACAACAATTATTTGACGCTCACAAAGGCCGAGTTTGCTCAAAATCCTTCACTTGATTTCAGCTCCTCAGTGCCTCAACACTTGGCCGCTGGCAACGAGAACACCACAGCCAACTTCGGTACAAGCAGTGCGGGCGCGACACCCAGAACCAAATTGGCTTATTACGGCTACTCTTTGAACCCTTTTGAAAACTACCTCTTTACTTCTCGCTTGCAGTCACGCATTGACGACAAGTTGACTTTGAGTGCTGAGCCCTATTTCTGGTACGGCTATGGAACAGGTGGTACGCTTCAAACAACTTTGGCCGAATCAAGCACTGGTTTTCGTGGTGGCATTGCCGATATCAACAAAAATGGCAATACAACAGACACAGTGGGTGTCTACCGTGGAAGTGTGACGGAGACGAATCGTCCCGGTATTACATTCAAGGCCAATTACGATTTAGGTGACCAAAAAATCTTGGCTGGCTTGTGGATGGAGCAAGCTCGTCATCGCCAAACACAACCCGCCACGACCATGGACAACAATGGAAATATTTCAGATCTGTGGTTGAGAAACAATTTATTGTCTTACAACGATGGCAGTTTGTATGAAGGTCGAAATTACAAAACAGTTTCCACCGCTTATTCCCTGTTTTTACAAGACACCATTTCTATGGGACGTTTAGACGTCATTCCAGGCGTTAGATTCTCTTCGATCAAACGTGACTTTACCAACTACGCTTCAAGTGGCTCTGGCTTAGGTGCTGATTACTCCGCAGACAAGACGTATGCCAAACCATTGGTTTCGCTCGGTGCTCGTTACAAAATCGATGACTCCTTGCAAGCCTATGCCAATGTGTCACAAAACATGCGTGCACCTTCTAACTTCGTCATGTCGGGTTGGGTGAATGGTGGCACTTATGTGAACGGCGCGTTGACTGGTTTCAAACTTGTGCCCAATACCTCTATTCAGGCAGAAACATCTGTTTCAACTGAGGCAGGTCTTCGTATCACTGAAGGCGACATCAAGGGGTCAATCTCCTTGTTCCAAGTTAACTTCAAGAACCGCATTGCACAAGGCTTTAATCCTGATACAGCCACTTATACAGACTACAACGTTGGTGACTCAACGATCAAAGGTTTAGAGTTGCAAATGGGCAGCAAGCCTGTCAATGGTTGGAGTGTCTTTGGTTCTGCAACGTACACGCAAAGCAAAATCTTGAACAACTTCCCAGCAACGGCAACAAGCACCTTGCCCACTGCAGGTTCGATGTTCCCAGATACGCCTGAGTGGATGTACGCGGCTTCTGTGCAATATGCTTCAGGCCCTTACCTCGCATCCTTGTCAGGTAAGTACACAGGAAAACGCTACACAACGCTTGTGAATGACGAGTACTTGGACGCCTACACCGTGTTTGATTTGAATGCTGGATATCGCTTTGAGAACAGCACGTTCTTGAAGAGTCCTACTGTGCGCTTGAATGTGAGCAACTTGTTCAATAAGAACTATTTGATCGCAAACTCTGGAAGTGGCTCAAGCATCACAACTTCAACAACGGCAGCGAGCTCACAAGGCGGTGGCATCCCAAGCTACTATGTAGGTGCTCCTAGGTTTGTTAGCGTGTCCTTTAGCTCAGATTTCTAATAAGTATGACTGAGTTTTTACATCAGGCTTCTTTTGGATTGATGATCATCTCCGCCATCATTGCAACCGTGGTGAGTGTGGAGAGGATCATCTTTTCAAGTATGAATCTAAAGCGAGCCAAACTGTTGACGGCCAGCATTGAAACCCAAAGAAACAGCATAGGTGCTTTGTTGGGTCAAGATGTTGTCTCCGAGATGGTTCAAAAACTCTTGGATGACAAGGCGCAAAATTTTGCGCCTGCAGTACAACAAGACCGAGCGGACGCGGCCTTCATTCATGCCAAAGACGAATTGGGTGCGAGGCTTTGGATGCTAGACACGATTGTGACTGCTGCGCCATTGATGGGGCTTTTGGGCACCATTTTTGGAATTGTGGACACATTCCTTGCGCTTTCTAAGTCTGGCATGTCTGACCCTGCAGGGGTTAGCGCCGGCATTGGAACAGCTTTGTACGCCACGGCTCTTGGTATTTCCATCGCTTTGATTGGTTTGTTTGCCTTTAACTTTTTAAGTGATCGCAATGAGCGAATCGGGGAACACTTGAAGATGCTCATCTTGCGCCTTTAAGAATGCACTTCAGTGCATGAGCCATGCCGTTATCCGGAGTTGCTCTCTGGCTAGCGGCATTGTTTTTTGGCCTTGAGATGACTCACTTGAAATCGCAGGGTGGCGTGGATTTTCGGTCCTTCGTCCTGCTTTTATCCCTTGAAGTGATGCCTAAGCCATTGATTTAATTGATAAAACAGTCATTTTTCGAGCTTAATTAAAAAGTTCTCTCAGACCATTACAATCGAAACCATACATTTTTACAAAAGGTGCCCCTTGAATTACCCACATCCTATTTTGGCAAGAGAAGGTTGGCCATACATCGCCATGACTTTGATTGCTGCTTTTGTAGCTCATTGGCAAGGGGGCTGGGGTTGGGGCTTGTTCTTTGACCTGATTTGCATTTTTGTGATTCAATTTTTTAGAGATCCTCCACGAGAGATTCCAACTGAAGAGGATGCTGTTTTGTCACCCGCTGATGGTCGAGTGATCAAGGTTGAGCGTGCATTTGATCCCTATGCCAATCGAGAGGCCATATTGATCAGTGTTTTCATGAATGTTTTCAATGTTCATAGCAACCGTGTGAGCGTGAATGGGACGATTAAAAACATTGAGTACTTTCCCGGTAAATTCCTCAATGCTGATTTGGACAAGGCTTCGAGCGAAAACGAGCGCAACGCCATGGTGATTGAATCTCAGTTTGCCGGACAAACCAAGACCATCACCTTGGTACAAGTGGCGGGTTTGATTGCTCGCAGAATTCTTTGTTACGTTCAGGTTGGAGAGCAGATTCAAAAAGGCCAACGCTATGGATTCATTCGGTTTGGCTCTAGAGTGGATGTGTATCTGCCCATTGATGCGATCGTGAAAGTCTCACCTGGCGACAAAGTGTCTGCCACGATGACCATATTGGCCAAATTGAGTTGATGAAGCATCCTTCCCTGAGAGCCACTTTGTACAGGACTGAATCACATGACCCCCAATGACCCCACGGACTTGAAAGGCAGCGCTGCAAAGCCAAGAAAGGGCATTTACATGTTGCCCAATTTGGTGACGCTGGCAGCTTTATTTGGGGGCTTTTATTCCATTGTCATGGCCATGAACGACCGTTTTGATGCGGCAACCATGGGGGTTTTTTGTGCCATGATTTTGGACAGTTTGGACGGCCGCGTTGCACGCATGACGAACACGCAAAGCGCGTTTGGTGAGCAGATGGACTCCTTGGCCGATATGGTCTCCTTCGGTGCAGCGCCTGCACTCATCTCCTATGAATGGGCTTTGAAAGGCCTAGGGCGTTGGGGCTGGATCGCAGCCTTTTTGTACTGTGCTTGTGCGGCCCTCAGGCTTGCCAGGTTCAATGTCAACACCAGTGTGATCGATAAGCGGTTTTTTCAAGGACTGCCTTCTCCTGCCGCTGCGGCTGTCATTGCGGGCTTCATTTGGCTCATCAACGACGCGGGGATCGAAGGACCCACTGTTGCGTGGGGCATGTTTGCACTTTGTTTGTTCTCTGGACTGAGCATGGTCACCAATGCACCTTACTACAGCTTCAAAGACGTGCAGATGAAGCAAAGTGTGCCTTTTGCAACCATTGTGTTGTTGGCCTTGATCATTGCGGTGATTAACATTCATCCGCCAACTGTGCTCTTTGCGCTTTTCGTGGCTTATGGTTTGTCAGGCTATGTGATTTACGCTTGGCGAAAAGCGCGTGGTTTGCAAGCGAGCGTCATCAGCACGTCCACCGATGAGCCAGAGGAGTCGGGCCTGCATGATCTGGAAGCGGACAAAGCGGAACAGACCCGTTCTACCCACCACTAAAAAACAACGCAACAAAGGCGACCAGAAAGCCTTGGAAAAAATTGTGCTAAACTGCCAGCATGAACAAATTTCTATCGCTTCTGTTGCTACGCTTTAACGGGCGGAGTTAGACGCGAGCGTTCAAACCCCAAAAAGCCCGTATGCAGTTGCAGCGGGCTTTTTTGCTGTGGGGCTCGGGTAATTTGGAATCAGTCAAAACAATTAAATGCTTAGGAGTACTTCATGGCCGATAAATTGATCATATTTGATACCACATTAAGAGATGGGGAGCAGTCACCTGGTGCTTCCATGACGCGCGATGAAAAATTGCGCATCGCACGTCAACTTGAGCGATTGAAAGTGGATGTGATTGAGGCTGGGTTTGCTGCAAGTTCCAATGGTGACTTTGAAGCCGTTCAATCGATTGCCAACACCATCAAAGACTCCATTGTTTGTTCTCTTTCAAGAGCGAATGATCGCGACATCAGTCAAGCGGCCTTGGCCTTGAAGGGCGCGCAGCGAGCGAGAATTCACACCTTCATTGCCACGTCCGCGCTCCACATGGAGAAGAAGCTTCGCATGAGCCCTGAGCAAGTGCTCGAACAAGCCAAGCTCTCGGTGCGTTTTGCTAAAAATTTAATTGATGACATCGAGTTCAGTCCTGAGGATGGCTACAGGAGCGATGAGGACTTTTTATGCCGAGTGCTTGAGGCCGTGATTGCTGAGGGAGCCACGACCATCAATGTGCCAGACACCGTGGGTTACGCTGTTCCCGAGTTGTATGGTAACTTCATCAAGCGTTTGCGTGAACGCATTCCCAACAGCGACAAAGCTGTTTGGTCCGTTCATTGCCACAACGATTTGGGTATGGCGGTTGCCAATTCACTTGCTGGGGTGATGATCGGAGGGGCTAGACAAATTGAATGCACGATCAATGGCCTTGGGGAAAGGGCAGGAAACTGTTCACTTGAGGAGATCGTGATGGCGGTCAAGACCCGAAAAGACTATTACGGTCTTGAGCTTGGGATTGATGCCAAACACATTGTGGCGACGAGTCGCATGGTCAGTCAAACCACTGGCTTTGTGGTGCAACCCAATAAGGCGGTGGTGGGCGCAAATGCATTTGCCCACGCCTCAGGCATACACCAAGATGGTGTTTTGAAAGCCCGTGATACCTACGAAATCATGCGTGCAGAGGATGTGGGTTGGAGTGCCAACAAAATTGTATTGGGCAAGTTGAGTGGGCGCAACGCGTTCAAACAACGGTTGCAAGACTTGGGTGTTCAACTTGAGAGCGAGACGGATATCAACACCGCGTTTTCTAAGTTCAAAGAGTTGGCCGATCGCAAAAGTGAGATCTTTGACGAGGACATCTTGGCCTTGGTCAGTGACGACAGTGTGAGTCAAGTTCAAGAGCAGTTCTCTTTCGTGTCCTTGTCTCAAAGAAGTGAGACCGGAGAGAAGCCCTATGCCAGCATTGTCTTTAAGGTGCACGGCAAAGAAGTTAAAAGTGAGTCGGAGGGCAACGGCCCAGTCGATGCGTCACTCAAAGCCATCGAGAGTTACGTGAAAAGTGGCGCCGAGATGGTCTTGTACTCCGTGAATGCCATCAGTGGTTCAACGGAGTCTCAAGGGGAGGTGACGGTTCGATTGCAAAACAGCGGTCGTGTGGTCAATGGCGTGGGCTCTGACCCCGATATCGTGGTGGCTTCAAGCAAAGCGTATTTGAGTGCGCTCAACAAGCTTCAAAACAAATCCGATCGCGTTGCGGCCCAAGGGTAAACACTTAGAGTCATCTCGAGCGCCAAAGGGATGTAGCCTTGGGTGCTCGAGGCGGCCTGGATGTCTTGTCTTTTCGAGTTGAAACCGGTATCTGCGCCGTGGTTAATTAAGCAACTTTACAAAAATCATGCAAGTCTTTGATCTTGCATGATTTTTTATTTCTTGTTACACTAGAGTCCAACTTGATAGCAGTTGGGTGGATGGTTTTGTCCTGAAGAGTCTTCAAAAGGCAAGACCCAATTGCCCATTGGGACATCAAAATTGTTGAAATTTGCACCTATTGGGTGCAGGTGAAAAGATTTTGTCCAAAGATCGAGTTTACAGTTTACAAGCAAGCTGTCGATCAACAAATGTGGTCGACCGGCGGGTCTTAATCAATAGGAGAAGTGTTTTGATCAAACTTATTTGGATGAGTTGTGTCCTTTGTTTGCTGGGCGGATTGGCTCAAGCCAAAGTGACCTCTAAAGATGATCAAAATACCGTGCTCGTGAAGTCCAAGGACGGCACAGTGCGCCACCGAACAACAACATTGAAGCGTGCTGTCAAGTACGCATCTGTTCCAGCAAGACCTTCATTTGGTCAATTGGCGGGCTTGCATCAGTTGTCAGATGATTTGTCCCTTAAATCCAGTGTGGCCTATGTCATTGACCAAGACACGCACGAAGTCTTGCTCAGTAAAAACGATCAGGCTGTTTTGCCGATCGCGTCGATCACAAAACTGATGACTGGCGTGATTGTGAGTGAGAACAAGCTGGACTTGTCCCAGCCCATCACCATCACAGAAGATGATGTGGATACAGAAAAAGGCAGTTCCTCAAGGTTGCGCGTTGGCACCACACTTAGCCGTGGCGAAATGTTGCATTTGGCCCTGATGGCCAGTGAAAACCGAGCAGCCCATGCTTTGGGTCGGACCTTTCCAGAAGGCGGCTTGAGTGCATTTGTGCAAAAGATGAACGAAAAAGCCTCTCAACTGGGCATGAAGGACACGAGTTATTTTGAGCCCACCGGTTTGTCCAGTAAAAACCAGTCCAGTGCTAAAGATTTGGCGACTTTGGTGGGTCACGCCTACCACGACGCTTTGATCCGAGAGTTCTCCACCTCTGCCAGTCACTCGGTTGAAGTGGGTTCAAGAACCATGAGTTTTCACACCACCAATCGTTTGGTTAAAAATCCCAATTGGGAAATTGGCTTGCAAAAGACGGGCTATATTTCTGAGGCCGGTCAATGCTTGGTCATGCAGGCAAAAATTGCAGGACGCCAGTTGATCATGGTGTTTTTGGATTCTGCCGGCAAACTCAGCAGAATTGCAGATGCCGAAAGAGTGAGGCATTGGGTCGAAGCCCAGCAGAAATTTGTGACGCCTCAAAGCTAAAAAGAGTTTTTTTGAGGGGCCTCAAACGCACTTGGGCCCAAGCTTTCTGCGCTTCGCCGTGGTCAGTGCGAGTCACCCAGCGCCTTGGAGATCTCAAGGGCGGTGCTTTGAAGATGAATCAACCACTGATCATCGAGCCGATCGGCCGGCGCTGATATGGACAAGCCCGCGACCAATTGGTGCTGATCGTCGTACACACCGCAAGCCATGCACCTCACACCCAATTCCAGCTCCTCGTTGTCTCTTGCCACACCACTCATTTTGACCTTGGACAACTCTTGTTCCAATGCATCCAAGTGGGTGATGCTGTTTTTCGTGCTGCCAAAGAGTTGCGTCCTTTGTGCATAGGCTCTCAATTTGCTGGGTTCTTCTGCGGCCAAGAAAAGTTTCCCCACAGAGGTCAAATGCAAGGGCGCACGGCCCCCAATGGCTCTGACCACCTGCATGCCAGAGCGCTCGCTGTAAGCGCGCTCAATGTAGACAATCTCGTCGCCTTGTCGCAGACTTAAGTTGACCGATTGTTCAATCAAGTGGTGCAGTGAGCGCATCGGCTCAAGCGCTGCATCTCGAACATTCAAACGCGCTTTGACCAAATTACCCAATTCTAAAAAACGCATCCCCAGTCGGTAAGTACCCGATTCAGGGCGATCAACATAATGACCCAGTGCCAAGTCGTTCAAGATCCTGTGAGCCGTTGAGGGGTGCAGTTGAGTTTTTTCACTGATTTCCTTCAACGTCATGGCCTCTTGTCTAGAGGCCAACAAATCCATGAGTTTAAAAATTCTCTCAATGACTTGAATGGCTGGTGTATGGAGACTTGAATCTGGTGAAGGCGTGTTCGACATGGCGCAATCTTAACTGCTTATTGGACTTTGAAGGCGTTTTCAATCAACATCCGTCCAGCGTCCATTTTCAAGAATTTGGTAGGGTTTGAACAAGGCCTTGTATTTCATTTTGGCGCTCTCTTGGATCAAGTAGCCCAAGTAGACAAAGGGCAGTCCCATTTGGCGAGCTTGCTCAATTTGCCACATGACATTGAAAATACCATAGCTGCTTTGTGCTTCAGGCTCGAAGAAGGTATAAACCGCGGATAAACCATCGTTCAAAATATCCAAGATAGAGACCATTTTGACGATGGACTGTCCCGTTTGAGGGTCGATCGCCCGAAACTCTACAAGTCGAGAGTTCACTCTTGACTGCAGCAAAAACTGAGCGTATTGCTCTACGCTGTCTTGGTCCATCCCGCCGCCCTCGTGGCGGCTGATCTGATAGCGTTGGTATAGATCGTAGTGCTCTTGGACAAAACTCAAGCGCATGATCCTCACCTCCATTCCCGCGTGGTCCCTCCACGCTCTTTTTTGACTGCGATTGGGATGGTACAGGTCGGCTTTGATGCGAAGTGGTAGGCAAGCTTGGCAATCGTCACAATGGGGTTTATAGGTAAACAAACCCGATCTTCTAAAGCCTTGGGTGACCAAATCGGAGTAGACATCGTTGTTGATCAAGTGTCCAGGGGAGGCGACCTGAGACCTGGCGTCGCGCTCGAGCAAGTAACTGCACGGGTAGGGGGCCGTGGCGTAAAACTGCAAACTTTGTAGAGGAAGGTCCTTTAAGTGAGTCACGATGAGGCTCAAGTGGGGGCGTTGAAATTCAAGATCTCTTGCCAGTATATCGGCTTAAAAATCCATTCTGGCGAATTTTGTTGAAGCGCGGGCGTCATTATTTCTAAAAACGATTCTCTTTGGATGGTCTCTCCACCCAATGAACTCAAGTGAGCGGTTTTTTGTTGGCAGTCGATGAGCTCGATGTGGTGATGCTTGGCAAAGGCCACCAGTGCACTCAGGGCAATTTTTGAGGCGTCGGTTTGCAACGAGAACATCGACTCCCCAAAAATGGCCCGCCCCAAGTTCACCAAATACAGCCCTCCGACCAACACACCGTCTTGCCAGGTCTCAACACTGTGGGCGTGGCCCGACAAATGCAACCGATGGTAGGCTTGGATCATCTCTGGCATGATCCACGTTCCTGCTTGGCCCTCACGCTTCATGCCCGCACAGCGTTGTATGACCGTTAAAAAGGCGCTGTCAATTTTGATTTCACACCCAGGTGTTTGAAGGAAACGCTTAATGGTTTTTTTAAGCGAGACACTGAGCTTGAATCGGCTGGGCTTTAAAACCATTCTTGGGTCTGTGCTCCACCAAAGGATGGGTTGACCCTCGCTGTACCAGGGGAAAATACCGTGGCTGTAAGCCGCTTGAAGCCTTTGAACACTCAAGTCACCACCGGCCGCCAACAAGCCAGGCGCAGCAGAGTCAGGACCCAGGGCCGCTTCGGGGGCTGGAAAGGGCGTGTCGTGCTCCAAGAAAACGATGGATGGGCGAGGCGTTGGGTTCAACATGGAAAGGCTTTAGAGCTGGCTTTTTAAAAGGTTTTCTGGCATGATAGAGGGTTTTTTGCGCGAGATCAACGCGCAATCGCTTGCTTTTCCTGCTTGCACCGTTTGAACAGATCAAACAACTTTAAAAAGCCCAGCCGATGAGGCTTTGGACTTTGGAGAAATAAAACGTGACGAGATTTTGGCTCATTGATGCCATGAAATTTTTTGGCGCCCAGTGCATTTTGTTGCATCACTTGTCCATCTACAGCCCCATCGCGCAAGAGATCGGCTTTTATTATCCCCTGGCCTTGGACGAATTTTCTGAACTTTCTCGCTTGGCCGTCCAAGTCTTTTTGGTCATCTCCGGTTTCTTGGTTGCCAAGGCGCTCTCCAAAATGAAAGCGGTGCACTTGTCAAGCCTGCTATTGAAACGCTATGCGAGGTTGGCTCCATTTTTTCTGTTGAGCTTGTGCATGTGCGTCATTGCATCTGTTTTATTGCAAGACTACTTGTGGGGTTCATGGGTGCCTGAGGTCCCAACTTTGCTGGGCTTTTTAGCCCATGCCTTCCTTGTGCAAAGTCTGTTGGATGTGCCCGCCATCTCTTCGGGTGTTTGGTATGTGGCCATAGATTTTCAGTTGTTTGCTTTGACCATGTTTTTGGCTTGGGTATTTTCTTCAAATGAAAAAATTCGAGTCGACAATGCCAAACTCAAGTTGATGTTGTCATTGTTGTGCCTGGCCTCTTTGTGGTTCTTTAACCGATTTGAATCCTTGGACAATTGGGCGATTTATTTTGTGGGCTCTTATGTGATGGGTATGCTGGCCAGTTGGGCAAGTGAATCCAGGGTCAATCAAAGGCTTTTTTTATTCACCTGGGGGCTGGGTCTCCTGTCGATTCTTTATGAACCACGCATTCGCATTGCACTGGCTTTGACGGTTGCCATGGCTTTGTTTTTAATGGCGGACAATGCGGGGGATTTTTTGTCTCAGAGAACCAAAGCTCTTTTGGCGACCTTGGGCGACAGCGCTTATGCTGTCTTTTTAAATCACTTTGTGTTGATTTTGCTCTACTCGGCGCTTTGGGATGCGTTAAAGATGGAGGGCTTAAAAGCCGCTTTTGCCATGGTCGTCTTGTATTGGCTCAGCGCCTTAACGTTGGGCGCGTATTTGCATAGGCGTTTAGAGATGCAACTTGTCCGCTTGCAATGGACGCCAATCGTCAATTTTTTTCAGCGTTTGCGATTGCGACACGCGACAGAACTTTACAAAGCCATTTGAATGGAAGGCGGGGCGGTGTGGATCGCTCGCCACAAGGCTGCTTGCCAGGACGGCCATGGGCTTTGACACTTTTGCCCCTCAATTGCCCCAATGGACGTGGGTTATTCCTTATGCACAAGCCCAGTATTGGAATAGGCAATGTCATTGTTAGCGTTTATACTCCCCAAGTGATGAAACTGGGTGGTCATGTGTTCTAAATTCTTGGGCTCAAGAGTTTGAATGGCTTATCAAAACAGTTATTTTTTTAAAGTTAATTTGAGTTGGGGTGCGCTTTTCAATGAAGATCAAAACAGTTCTCACGACCCTTGTGGCTTTGGGTGTCCTCGGTGGCTTGGTTTATTATCGTTTGGCCCCCAAAGAAGAGGGCGAGGCCAAAGGGCCCAATGAGCCTGGTGTGACCCTGTACACGGTTGTGCCCAAGGACGTCGCCGTCAATTTGAATCTCAATGGCGCCGTCACAGCGATCAGAACCGTTGACGTGAGATCACAAATCACCAACACCGTCAAAGAGGTCAGGGTTCGCGAGGGGCAGTTTGTCAATCAGGGCGACATCCTCTTTGTTCTAGATACAAGAACAGACAAAGCCAACGTTGAAAAACTGACCGCACAGTTGCTTCGCGACAAGGCTTTGGCGCAAGACCAGGATCGACAGTTCGCACGGGCAGAAGAACTCAAAGTTAAAAACTTTGTCTCTCAAGGCAGCGTGGACACCAGCATGAGTCAACGCGATGCACAAGTGGCATTGGTGGCCTCCGATGAAGCGGCCCTAGAAGTGGCCAAAGTGGCTTTGGATTTCAACACCATCAGAGCCCCCATTTCTGGCCGCACGGGCGTGATCAACATCTTTCCAGGGACCTTGGTGCTTCCACAAACTGTCAGCTTGTTGACCATCACGCAGCTCGACCCCATCAGTGTGCAGTTCACCGTCCCTGAGAGTCAGCTGGCCAAGTTGCAAGCGGCCTTGAAGGCCTCGGCCTCTTCAGAGGGTGCCAGCAACGTTGAGGTGAAAGTGCCCAATACCAATAAAACGGTTTCAGGACATTTGTACTTTGTCGACAATTTGGTTGACCCAGCCTCAGGCACCATCAAAGCCAAGGCAAGGTTTGAAAATTCAAACAACGATTTGTGGCCTGGTCAATTTGTGCAAACGAAGGTCAGCTTGGGCGCGATCAAAGAGGCCTTGTCTGTGCCTTCTAAGTCCATTGTCAACAGCCCCAATGGGAAATTTGTGTATGTCGTGGGCGAGGACAGAGTGGCCAAACAAAAGCCCATCAAAGAACTCTACGTGTCGGGCGAGTTCATGGCCGTTGAGGGCTTGAGCCCCAATGACGCGGTGGTGGTCGAGGGCAATCAAAACGTGAGGCCCGACGCAAAAGTCAGGATCATCACCCCTGGTGCTTCAAAAGCCAATGCGCCTGATGCAAAGGGTGCCGTTACCGCTTCCCCAGACACTTCGTCCAAGAGCAATGCGGCTCCTCAAGCCATGTCAAGCACAGAGAAGGACAAAGCGCCTTTGAGCCCAAAGTCCGACGCTCAAGCGCCAGCAGCCGCCAAATAAACCCAAGTCAAGTATGAACATTCCACAGCTCTGCATTCAGCGCCCCGTGATGACGGTGCTTCTGAGTTTGTCGACCGTTATGGCGGGTTTACTGGCCTATACAAAGATTCCCATCTCCGCACTGCCCAGTTACAACACCCCAGTGATCAGTGTGGGGGCGAGTTTTCCAGGCGCCAGTCCTGAGACCATGGCGGCATCAGTGGCTTTGCCATTAGAGAAGCAATTCTCTACGATCGATGGCATCAACGTCATCAGTTCGACCAGTATTTTGGGCTCTACGACCATTACGCTTGAGTTCAATTCGGATAAAAACATTGACCTGGTTGCAGTGGACGTTCAGGCGGCGTTGTTGCGTGCACAAAGAACGCTTCCCATTGAGATGACAACGCCCCCGAGTTACAGGAAGGTCAATCCTGCCGATGCGCCTGTGCTGTTCGTCGCCTTGACTTCACCCTCGCTCAGTTTTTCTGAACTCAATGATTACGCAGAAAATTTGATCGCACCCACCATCTCCACCATCAACGGTGTGGCCTTGGTCAATGTGTATGGACAAAAACGTTTTGCCGTGCGTGTTCGTGCGAACCCGCAAGCGCTGGCGAGTTACGGGCTGACCATGGACGATGTGTTGACGGCCGTCAACTCCGCCAATTCCAACACCCCGGTGGGTATCCTGGATGGCCCCAAGCAGCTGTTGACGATCACGTCCAACAAACAGATGACCAAGTCCAGTGAGTTTGCCAATTTGGTCATCAGCAGCAAAGCCAACGGCATTGTCAGGCTCAAAGATGTGGCCAGCGTGCAAGACAGTTATGAGTCCGTGAGAACGCAGGCCAGTTACATGGGCAAAACGTCCATCATCTTGGCGGTTCAAAGGCAGCCCAAAGCCAACACGGTGGAAGTGATTGACAACGTTCAAAAATTGTTGCCTGGCCTAAAAGCCCAAATGCCTGCTTCGGTGGACATATTGCCCTTGAACGATCGTTCGATATCCATTCGTGAAGCGATCCATGATGTGAAGCTGTCCCTCGCCTTGACGGTGGTCTTGGTGGTGATGGTCATTTTGATGTTTATCAGGCGAGCTGTCGCGACCATCATTCCAACGCTGAGTTTGCCGGTCTCTTTGATTGGTGCCATCGGCCTCTTGTATGCCTTGGGTTACAGTTTGGACAATATTTCTCTTTTAGGGATCACCTTGGCTGTGGGCTTGGTGGTGGACGATGCGATTGTGATGCTTGAGAACATTGTGCGCCACATTGAGGACGGCATGTCGCCCATGGAGGCCTCCCTCAGGGGGGGCAAGGAGATGGCTTTTACAATCATCTCCATCTCTGTCTCCTTGGTGGCCGTGTTCATTCCCATCTTTTTCATGCCGGGTGTCATTGGCTTGTTATTTCACGAGTTTGCTGTGGTCGTCGGCTTGTCGGTGTTGGTCTCCGCTGTGGTGTCCTTGACTTTGGTGCCCATGCTGTGCAGTCGCTTTTTACCCCCCC
>CAIOTD010000146.1 GCA_903861115.1 uncultured Burkholderiales bacterium | reverse complement strand
TGGGGGGTGATGTTCAATTCTTGGTTCAATCGGTTGAATCCGTGAAAGAACACATCAAGTCTGGAAAACTCAAAGCCTTGGCCACGCTGGAATCAACGCGCCTGGAAGCCTATCCAGATTTACCAACCTTGGCTGAAAGTGGCCTAAGTAATTTAGACATCATGAATTGGTATGGTGCTTTTTTCTCGGCCAAAACACCCGCTGACATCGTCGGATTTTGGGAAAAGGAATTGATCGCACTGGCCAAAGACGCAACATTTCAAAAGAAGATGAAAGAGATGAGTTTTGATCCCGTTGCCTATGGATCACAAGAGTTCAGCAAAATGATGAACCTTGAAAGAACACAATGGTCCAACGTCATCAAGACCGCACATGTGTCAATCAAAAAATAAAGAAGAAAAAAATGGATTTAGGAATCAAAGGCAAGGTGGCACTGGTTTGCGCATCTTCACAAGGATTGGGGCTGGCTTGTGCGACTTCACTGGCGAAAGAAGGCGCGGATGTTTACATCAACGGCCGTGATCAATCTCGATTAGAACTGGCGAAAATAAGTATTTTTGAAAAAACGGGGATCACTGTAAAAACGATACAGGCAGATATCACCAAAGACAGCGACCGACAAAAACTTTTTGAGCACTTCAAAACTCTAGATATTTTGGTGAACAACAATGCAGGCCCAGCCCCAGGCAGCATGAAAGACTGGGACCATGACGCATGGATTGAAGCTTTAGAGAGCAACATGCTGGCGCCCATTTTATTAATCAGAGGATTTATTGAAGGCATGAGAGAGCGAAGATTCGGACGAATTATCAACATCACGTCCGCCATGGTCAAAAGTCCAAGGCCTCACATGGCTCTTTCAACAACGGCGCGCACTGGGCTCACGGCCTTTAGCAAATCGGTCTCTCTCGAATCCATTGTTGACAATGTAACGATCAATAATTTATTGCCCGAAAGGATTGATACCCCAAGGCAACAATTCATGACAGAGCGGATGATGAAACTACAGAACATCAGCTTTGAACAAGCAAGAGCGAAAATTACTGAAACCGTTGCGGCCAAAAGATTTGGTTTGCCTGAAGAGTTTGGTGATGCATGCGCTTTTTTATGCAGCGCGCAAGCAGGTTTTATTTCTGGCCAAAATTTGCAACTTGATGGTGGCTCATACCACGGCCTCATTTAGATTTTAAGTTTCACGACAAAAACTCAATCACTAATTTCTTCAAGTCCAAGTGAGCCGTTGCCTCCCTCAGTGAAGCCAATAGGTGCAAAAAAATCTGGGTAAGCGTCGGCGCGACGCTGGAGGCGATACGGGCGTAAGTGAATGCGCAGGGCACTGAGGAACATGCCAGAAAGAAAGGCAGGGCGCTTTAGCAAGCACCGTTCACTAGACGCCACCCAGGCTCACGCCAAGGATGGGGAATGCACGCCCATTTGTTCAAATGGAGCATTTAATTTCACAAATTAATATGTTCGATACCGAACATAATAAAAGCATGAAATCGCATACATTTACACATAATAAGGGAAGCATATGCGAAAAATGATTGATAAATCAAAAAACCACCTTTTAGCAGCATTGCCCGATGTTGAATGGTTAAGATGGGAACCAGAACTTGAGATCATTGACTTAAAACTTGGCCAAGTTCTGTATGAGTCTAATATCAAAATGAAAAACGTCTACTTTCCAATAGACGCCATAGTTTCACTGTTGTTTGTCCTAGAAAACGGATCTTCAACAGAAATTGCTGTTGTCGGCAATGAAGGCATTGTTGGGATTTCTCTTTTCATGGGTGGAGAGTTTACGCCCAGCAGAGCAGTTGTTCAGAGTGCAGGAAAATGCATTCAACTCAATGCCACTTGCCTTAAGAGTGAATTTAGTCAATCGCTACCGGTCATGCACTTGTTGCTTCGATACACGCAAGCCCTGCTGACTCAAATGACACAAACTGCAGTCTGTAATCGACACCACTCTTTGGATCAGCAGTTGTGCCGATGGTTGCTATTGAGCCTGGATCGCCTAAAGAGCAATCACTTGATCATGACGCAAGAACTCATTGCCAACATGCTTGGTGTAAGGCGTGAAGGAGTGACAGAAGCGGCAGGTAGACTTCAAAAAGAGGGGCTCATTAGCTACAGACGTGGAAAAATTGAAGTTTTAGATCGTTTGGCTTTAGAGAAAAAATCCTGCGAGTGTTATGCCGTTGTCAAAAAAGAATACGATCGATTGCTTCCCAATCTAATAGCCATATGAAAGTGAAATTTCATTCAATTCTTTAATTTAATGACTCCACCTGCCTCTCCAAGGGCAATCCACATAGCCTTGTTGGGACGAGCTCAACTAGCGCTTGAGCGTCCTTCAAAAAACTTAAGCACACTTCTTAAAAAGTGCTGACACCTATCCCTTCGCCTGCACAAAACAACGTTGGACATACATGTGTCTTGACTCGCCCGGGGCCCTGGTTCAGTTCACCTTCATGCATCATCTGATACAAACGAATGTCATAAAACGTCAAAGTTCTTTGATCAGAATTTTTCTGAACTTGACAGTTCCACCACCATGCTGCAGAGCAATATTGCCTTTGGTGTGTTTGCCATCGGTACCTGATGCCGTGATCTGACCATCGATCTTGACAACAAACTGGGCGCCCTTTGCCGAGATTTCCATCACGCTCCACTTGCCCCCCACCTTGGGGTAAGGGGGGGTCACCTTGATGGTGTCCACGATGGCGCCTGTTCCGTAGCTTGGATCGGGCCGAGTGTCCCAAATATTGACTTCATAGCAGGTGTCTGCCCCCACTTTTTCGGGATTTTCACAGCGAATGAAAATACCACTGTTGGTCTCAGCATCAACCCAGAACTCAGCGTAAATTTGGTAATCGGTGTAGGTTTTCTTTGAGACCAAAAAACCAGCTGTTTTGCCAGGCATGAAGTCCGCCTGAATTGCGCCGTCTTGGATGCGCCAATTGGAGTCCCCGTTCTTGGTCCAAGCCAATAAATTGCTTCCCGCATCAAACAAGGTGCTGTAGCCTGAAGGGGCGTTGTTCAAACCTGCACAAGAGCTGACCAACAAAGCACACGACAAAGCCGCAAAGGTATAACGCAAACGCATTTTGTTCCCCTAAATTGATGAATTTAAATAATAAGGGGGAACCACGTCCAGTCAATGCGGTGTTTACGCCAATAAGAGCGTATGGCCTGCACCTTAGAACCTAGGGTGCACCCTAGCGATTAAATTGCATTTCTAAGGCGCATTTGCTCGATGTCTGACGCAGTGCAACCCAGACCTTTTAAAATCAAGTCCGTGTGCTCACCAACGGTCGGCACAGCGTCCATTCTTGGAGCGCCCTTCTCCCACGAACCGGGCGGGACAAGCGCAGGCATTTCACCCACCGTCGTTTGAACTTGTGACCACCGGCCCCTGGCTTTAAGTTGCTCATGGGCCCAGACATCGGCCATGGTGTTGACCTGTGCATTGGCAATGCCCGCCTCTTCAAGCCTGGCTGCGACTTGTGCCGCAGTCTGGGTGCTGAAGGCTTTTACAATCAATGACTTTAATTCTTCGCGCCGCTCACTGCGCTTGGGGTTGGTGTTGAAGCGCTCATCGTCTGCCAATTCAGCTTGGCGCATTACTTTTTCACAAAAGACAAGCCACTCACGCTCGTTTTGCAGCCCCAGCATCACGACTTTGCCGTCTCCTGCTTCAAAGGGGCCATAGGGATAAATGCTGGCGTGACTCGCCCCAGCTCTGGGAGGAGGATGTGCGCCATCCATCGAGTAGTAAAGTGGGAAAGACATCCATTCTGTCAAGGTCTCTAGCATGGCAATGTCGATGCGTTGGCCTTCACCAGTTTGCTGTCGGTGCATCAAAGCGGCC
The DNA here is from genome assembly GCA_903861115.1 of uncultured Burkholderiales bacterium. Taxonomy (GTDB): domain Bacteria; phylum Pseudomonadota; class Gammaproteobacteria; order Burkholderiales; family Burkholderiaceae_C; genus Limnohabitans. The sequence continues at coordinate 2,580 of CAIOTD010000146.1, read as the reverse complement.
AAGATGTTTGTGTAGGCATACATCCCTGCAGAGATGTCCGCAATCGAAATGCCGGCCTTCGCAATCTCATTTTCAGGGCCCGTCGTGCTTAAAAAACCCGCCTCGCTTTGGATCAGAAGATCATAGGCTTTTTTCTTGGCGAAAGGTCCATCGCTGCCGTAACCAGAAATGTCGCAAACAATGATGCCGGGTTTCTTTTTGGACAAGGCTTCAAAAGAAAGGCCCATTCTTTGAGCAGCACCCGGTGCCAAGTTTTGCACCACAACATCGGCCTCTTTATGAATCAATTGTTTGAGAAGGGACAAGGCTTGGGCATCTTTCAAGTCCAGCGTCAAGCTCTCCTTGGATCGGTTGGTCCAAACAAAATGCGAGGACAGGCCTTTTGCGCGCTCGTCGTATTTTCTGGCAAAGTCGCCAACGCCGGGGCGCTCTATTTTGATGACTCTAGCACCCAGATCGGCCAATTGACGCGTTGCAAAAGGCGCCGCAATCGCATGCTCCAAACTGACGACCGTGATGCCTTTAAGAGGTTGCATGCGTTTGTAGTCGACGCCTTTGTCGATTAGGGTTGATGCGGGCGTTGCCCGAACTTACCAAGGCATGGGCGGTAAAACGGGCTTGAGCCCAGTTTTAGCCACTGTGTCAGCGACCTCTGCACTTGCCAAAAATTCAACCAATCGCCTGACCTCTTGCAACTGTTGAGTTTGAGCACCAATACCCGCTGAGAAAAAGAAAGAGCGCTGAACTTCAGCAGGCAACTCACCCACGATCTTGATGCCTTCAATGGGAATCAACTCACTGACTTGCTGGAAACCCAAATCGGCTTCATGGCGCATCAAAATGGTGCCCACACGTTCGCTGAAGATTTTTTTGGCTTTGACCGCCATCTCCGCTTCAATGCCTAACTTTTGGAACAGTTCTTCAGACAAATACGTCCCACTTGCACTGGCAGAATAGGCAATTCGACCCGCCGTCAGCAAGGCCTTCTTGAGTGCCTCGACCGTGCTGATGTCAATGTCAGGGTCTCCAACGCGAACGCCAGCACCAATATTGGACACCACCAAATCCACCCTGGAGCCTTGGAGGATTTTGCCCTCTGAGACGAAATGATCGAGTGCAGAGGACGCCAACACGAACAAATCAAATTGCTCGCCTTGGCTCAGGCGAGTTGGAATGGAATCGTGGGCAGCGCCAATGGAGGAACCAAAATACAAATCAACTTTTTTGTTGTATTTGGCCTCATAAAGAGGCGTTAACAATTTCAAAGCTTGAGCGAATGCACCGGACGTGATCACGCGAAGAGGGGGCGAAGTGTTTTCTGTCATGGGATAACTATCAATGAATTAATCAACGGTGATTTTTGCAGCGACGACCACTTTCTTCCACCTGGCCACCTCAGACTGCACCAAGGCTCTCAAATGCTCTGGGGTGCTTGCCTCCACCTCAGCACCTTGGTCTTCGATCTTCTTTTCAATGGTTTTGTCATTGAGCACGAGATTGAGTTCTTTGTTCAGACGTTCAACGACCGCTTTGGGGGTTTTGGCTGGGGCAAAAAGGCCATACCACTGGTTGACATTCACATTGGGCACGCCTTGCTCGGCCAAAGTCGGCACATCGGGCATGACGGAGGATCTTTTTTCACCGGCGATGCCTAAAGCCTTGAGTTTTCCTGCTTTGACTTGTGGGTACGCCGTAAAGAGGCTTGGAAACATCACCTGTGTGGTGCCCCCGATGGTGTCGACGACAGCAGGCGCAGAGCCTTTGTAAGGCACGTGGACCAAATCTACACCTGTCGCGATCTTGAACAACTCGCCGGCCAAATGAGGTGCAGTTCCCTTGCCAGCAGAAGCGTAGCTCATGGTGCCAGGTTTTGCATTGATGAGGGCGATCAATTCTTTGGGCGTCTTGACATTCAAACCCATGGTCGTGACCATCAAAGTGGGTGAATTGGCGACCAAACCTATGGGCTCAAAATCGGTCACGGGATCGTATTTGAGCTTTTGCAACGCTGGATTGATGCCGTGGGTTGCAATGTAGCCAAACATGATCGTATAGCCATCCGGAGCAGCTCTGGCGACAAACTCTGAGGCGATCGCACCATTGGCACCGGCCTTGTTCTCGACAATCACGGATTGACCCAAATGGGGTGACATGCTTTGTGCAATGATGCGAGCCATTGCATCATTGGCTCCGCCGGGAGCTGTCGGGACAATGATGGTGATTGTTTTGGATGGAAATGTTTGCGCCTGAACATGGCCAAGCATGGCGCCAATCAGTAAAGGAAGCAGGGCCAGCTTAGAGCGGTAGGAATATGACATATTAAAGCCTTGATAAAAAGTATTTCGAGCTGATCTATTTTAATGGGATTAAAAAACCGACTGCAACAAGGTCTGTTGAATTGTATTCACCAAACCCCTTGTTCTTGTTGATCTGCCATCAACCCAAGGGCAGTTTGAGCAGTGCTTTCAAGCCCCCGCCCGAGTTGTCTTGCAAAACAAACTCTGCATTGAGCAGCTTGGCGTACTCGACCACAATGGCCAGGCCGAGTCCGGCCCCAGCACCTAAGTTGACCCCAGCTTC
>CAIOTD010000145.1 GCA_903861115.1 uncultured Burkholderiales bacterium | reverse complement strand
TTGGCGGAGAGAGCGGGATTCGAACCCGCGGAGGGCTATTAACCCTCACACGCTTTCCAGGCGTGCGACTTAAACCGCTCATCCATCTCTCCGGATTTCATCATTCTAACAGGCCAAAGCGGTTACACTCTCGCGCATTGGTTTTTTTGTTTCATTTCCCCTGAACAGTGTTCGGAGTATCCCCATGAAGTTTCGCTTTCCCATTGTCATCATTGACGAAGATTTCCGCTCTGAAAACACCTCAGGATTTGGAATTCGAGCACTGGCCCAAGCCATTGAAGGCGAGGGCTATGAGGTGATGGGGGTAACCAGTTACGGGGATTTGAGTCAATTTGCCCAACAGCAATCCAGAGCCAGTGCCTTTATTTTGTCCATCGATGACGAAGAATTCACGCCTGGTCCCGATTTGGATCCCGCGGTGCTCAACTTGCGCAATTTCATCGACGAAGTGCGTTTTAAAAATGCAGATGTTCCAATCTACATCTATGGCGAGACCAAAACCTCACGCCATTTGCCCAACGACATCTTGCGTGAACTCCACGGCTTCATTCACATGTTTGAGGACACCCCTGAGTTTGTCGCTCGTCACATCATTCGAGAGGCCAAAACCTATCTTGAAGGCCTGCAACCGCCATTTTTCAAGGCCTTGCTGGACTATGCGGAAGACGGTTCCTACTCTTGGCACTGCCCTGGCCACTCCGGCGGTGTTGCTTTTCTTAAAAGCCCAGTAGGCCAGATGTTTCACCAGTTTTTTGGTGAAAACATGCTCAGAGCCGATGTGTGCAATGCAGTTGATGAACTCGGCCAACTCTTGGACCATACCGGCCCGGTGGCAGCGTCCGAGAGAAATGCTGCTCGAATATTCAATGCAGATCACTGCTTTTTTGTGACCAATGGAACATCCACCAGCAACAAAATGGTTTGGCACCACACGGTGGCCCCTGGTGACGTGGTGGTGGTGGACCGCAACTGTCACAAGTCCGTTCTTCATGCCATCATCATGACAGGGTCTATTCCGGTCTTTTTAAAGCCCACCAGGAACCATTTCGGCATCATTGGTCCCATTCCTCAAAGCGAATTTGATCCCAAGACCATCCAGCAAAAAATCAAGGCGAACCCCTTGCTCAAGGGGGTGGATTTTGCAAAAGTGCAGCCCCGAGTCATGACGATCACACAGTCCACCTATGACGGGGTGCTCTACAACACAGAAACCATCAAGGGGATGTTGGATGGCTACATTCCGAACCTGCACTTTGATGAGGCCTGGTTGCCCCACGCTGCATTTCATCCGTTTTATGGTCCTTATCATGCAATGGGTAAAAAGCGTGTCCGCCCCAAGCACTCGGTTGTTTATGCAACTCAGTCCATTCATAAACTTTTGGCGGGTATTAGCCAAGCGAGTCACGTGTTGGTGCAAGACTCACAAAACACCAAGCTCGATCGCCAGCTCTTCAATGAAGCTTACTTGATGCACACCAGCACCAGCCCCCAATACGCCATCATTGCCAGTTGCGATGTGGCGGCTGCCATGATGGAGCCCCCAGGCGGTACTGCGTTGGTGGAGGAGAGCATTGCTGAGGCGCTTGACTTCAGACGGGCCATGCGAAAAGTTGATGCTGAATACGGCAAAGACTGGTGGTTCAAGGTCTGGGGACCTGACAAAATGGTGGAGGAGGGGATTGGTCGTGCAGACGACTGGATCATCTCAGCCGACGGCAAGCGTTCCAAGTGGCATGGTTTTGGGCAATTGGCCACGGGATTCAACATGCTGGACCCCATCAAGGCCACTTTGGTAACACCTGGCCTCGACTTGAACGGTAAATTCGCCAAAACCGGTATTCCAGCCAGCATTGTCACCAAGTTTCTGATGGAACATGGTGTGATTGTTGAAAAAACGGGTCTCTACAGTTTCTTCATCATGTTCACCATTGGCATTACCAAAGGCCGTTGGAACACCTTGCTCACCGCCTTGCAACAATTCAAGGACGACTACGATAAAAACCAGCCGATGTGGCGCATCATGCCCAAGTTCTGCGCGAGTCGCCCCAAGTACGAGCGCATGGGGTTGAAAGACTTGTGTCAGATGATCCATGAGCTCTATGCCAAGAACGACATAGCGCGTTTGACCACCGAGATGTATTTGAGTGATTTGACACCAGCGATGAAGCCCAGTGATGCTTTTGCTCAAATTGCCCACCGCAACATTGAGCGCGTAGAGATCGATCATTTGCTGGGTCGCATCACCACGAGTTTGATCACGCCTTATCCTCCTGGG
>CAIOTD010000144.1 GCA_903861115.1 uncultured Burkholderiales bacterium | reverse complement strand
CCAGTTGAATGTCAAATTTATCAATTTGATTATTGAAATAGCTGCCCAATTGGAATTTCATGCCTTGGTGAAAACGAGTGCCAATGGTTGGATCTGAGCCGCATTCATCAAGCTCTTTTTTCGGAAAGTGCGATTGATTCATGAACCAGCATCCCCGTAATCCTTTTTCCGAGCACAAAGTCAAAACATCACCAATTGGGGTGGGAATCACGGCTTTGCTGGAATTGGCATCAAACATCATGAGAGTAGGTGATCACGGCTGAACATAGACGTCTGCAAATCATAACAGGCTTGAGAAAAGTTTGCTTTTATACTTAAGATCACCTTTGAAAGAACATAAAATATAAATATGAAATTCAATCCCTTTGTTTTTAAAGCCTACGATATTCGTGGCGTCTATCCATCTCAAATCGATGAAAATTTTGCCGAGTCTTTGGGCCGGGCTTTTGGTACGCAGTTACAAAAAAGCGGTGAGAACTCAGTGAGCATTGGTAGGGATGGCAGAATCAGCGGCCCCTCGCTACTCAAAGCATTGGCCAAAGGTTTGCAAAGTGTTGGCGTTGATGTATTTGATATTGACTTGTGTACAACGCCAATGTTGTACTTTGCAGCTCACACCATCACTAAAAGTGGCATTCAAATCACGGGCAGTCACAATCCAAAAGATTACAACGGCTTCAAAATGGTGATGAGTGGGCAAGCCTTGTATGGTCAAGCGATCAAAGATTTACATGCATTGATGCAAGACGGTCAGTGCAATGAAACGCGCGGTGGAAGTTATACGGCGTGTGCAATTGAAGAGGCGTATAGAAATCAAATTGTAAACACCATCCACTTAAAGCGTCCAATTCGTGTGGTGATTGACTCCGGCAACGGTGTTGCAGGGGCCTTTGCTCCCCAGATTTTCAAGGCGTTGGGATGTGAAGTCATTGAGTTGTTCAGTGAAGTTGATGGACACTTTCCCAATCACCACCCTGATCCCAGCAAGCCAGAAAACTTAAAGGACTTGATTGATTCAGTAAAAGCGAATGATGCGGAGTTGGGGTTTGCTTTTGATGGCGATGGAGATAGGCTGGGAGTGGTCACTAAATTGGGTGAAAACATTTACCCTGATCGACAAATGCAACTGTTTTCCAAAGACGTATTGTCTAGAGTTCCAGGCGGCACCATTGTTTTTGATGTCAAATGCTCTCAGCGTTTGGCTCCTTACATCTCCTCATTGGGTGGGGTGCCGTTGATGTTTAAAACGGGACACTCTTTGATCAAGGCAAAAATGAAAGAAATCGACTCGCCTTTGGGTGGAGAGATGAGTGGACATATTTTCTTTAAAGAGCGTTGGTTTGGATTTGATGATGGAACTTATGCTGGAGCTCGTTTGCTTGAGATATTGAGCGCTGTGCCCGATGGCAATGTGTTGCTTAACCAGTTGGAGAACAGTTGTTCTACACCTGAGCTGAACATCGCTGTTAAAGAGGGCGAGGCGCCACAATTGATTGAGCAATTGATTGAACTCGTGCGTTCAAGTGGTATACCCTCTTTGGCGCATGCTCCACAAGTAACCACCATTGACGGCTTGAGAATTGATTGGAAAGATGGATTTGGTTTGATCAGGGGATCGAACACCACTCCGGTTTTGGTCTTGCGTTTTGAGGGGCAAACACAAGAAGCGCTTGAAAGAATTCAGTTGGATATGCTCACGCTTTTAAGGGGCGTCTTGCCTGATGCAAAATTCACGGAGTCTCAGCATTGAGGATTTTAATAGTCAAGTTGTCTTCAATGGGTGATGTTGTTCACTCTTTGCCTGTGCTTGTTGACATTAAATCTCAGTTTCCTGATGCGAAAATCGACTGGGTTGTCGAACCGGCATTTGCAAGCCTCCTTGAATTCAACTCCAATATTGAGCGCGTGATCGTGTGTTCACTACGGGATTGGACACGCAATTATTTTGATGAAAAGGCAAGAAGCGGAGTCAGATCTTTTTTAAGGGAGTTAAGACAGATTCCTTATGATGTTGTGATCGATCTCCAAGGCTTAAGTAAATCCGCTTTGATTTCAAGGTGTACAACTCTCACACCAAAAGGTATAAGAGTCGCCATGGCAAATCAAACGGAGGGCTCTTCTTATGAGACCCTGACCCGATGGGTATCGAATTTAGCGATCGAATTGCCCAAAAAAATACATGCTGTTGAACGAGGAAGACTCTTGTGCTCCAAAGCCTTGGGTTATGAGCTCCCTGGTCAGCTGGATTACGGTTTGCGCATCAATTTATCCCCTGTCCAATTCGACACAGATCCTCCTGGCGGTAAAAATACCTTGGGTGACCATCATGCCCTTCAAGTTCTTTTGATTCATGGCACCTCAAGAGCAGACAAGCTTTGGCCGTTGACCCATTGGATCGATTTATCTGAGCGCTTGATCACCTCAGGCTATGAGGTATGTGTAACTTATGCGAGCGACACTGAGCATGAATTTGTCAACGAACTCATGGCAAAGGTTGAGGGTGTGAAGCTTTGGCACAAGCAGTCGCTTGGTGATTTGTCTAATTTGATGAGCAATTGTTTTGGTGCAATTGGTGTAGACAGTGGCGTGAGCCATCTTGCTGTCGCATTGGATTTGGCGCATGTTCAAATTTATAACTTTCCAACCGATTGGAGAACAGGTCCTTTGCCTTGTCCCTATCAGTCAAGCATCTTTGACCATCCCACACCAAGTGTCGATAGGGTGTGGAATGAGTGGTTGACTGTCTCTCAAAGAAGGCAGCTCAAGCATGATTGATCGATTCACTTTGTGGTGCTACTCGTTGTTGATGAGCTCATTGATTCCTTTTGTGAAACAAAGATTGCTCAAAAAAGGACGACACGAGCCGGGGTATCTCTTTAGGCCCCAAGAGAGATTTGGGCTTTATGACACGACGCCTACAAAGGATCTCATTTGGATTCACGCAGTCTCATTGGGAGAGAGTCGTGCAGCTGCAGTGCTATTGGCTCGCATCAGAAAAAGTCACCCAACACTTCGATTTTTGTTGACTCATGGAACTTCAACGGGAAGAGAAGAGGGCTTGCGAATGCTACAAGCTGGTGATCTACAGGTTTGGCAACCCTGGGATACGCCCCAAGCCGTCAACCGCTTCTTTGAGCACTTCAAGCCTAAGATTGGGTTGTTGATTGAAACCGAGATTTGGCCAAACTTGCTCGCATGCGCAAAGAACAAGAACATCCCCGTTGTTTTGATAAATGCGCGAATGAGTTTAAAGAGTTACAAAAAAGCACTGTCACTGTCTTTTTTGTCCAAACCCGCTTTTCGTTCTCTTTGCTTTGCGTTGGCACAAAATGAGCAGGATGCAAAGTTCTTGAAACACCTAGACTGTAATGTAAAGCAAGTTGTAGGGAATATTAAATTTGATGCGCAGTTGAATCCTCTTCAAATTGAGCAAGGGAAAACTTGGCGTGAAAAGAGAAACAAGCCAATGGTGTTGTTTGCAAGTTCGCGTGAAGGGGAGGAAAAATTATTTTTAGATGCGATTCAAGAACTGTCGCCAGAGGTAAGCAGCCAAGTGATTTGGAGTATCGTACCTAGACATCCACAAAGATTTGCAGAAGTTGAGCAGTTGATCGAGTCCAAGGATTTTGTGTGTGCAAAAAGGACATCCTGTGATCAATTGCTTGACGTTTTAAATCTTGATTTCCCCCAGAACCAAATAACTGTTTTTCTGGGTAATTCAATGGGAGAGATGAATTTTTATTACTCAAGCGCAGAGCTGGCATTGCTTGGAGGGAGCTTCTTGGCCTTTGGAGGGCAAAATTTGATCGAGTCCATCGCCAGCGAGTGTCCCATCGTTGTGGGACCCTACACCTACAACTTTCAGGAGGTGGCTCTTCAAGCATGCGCCATGGGTGCTGCCAAAGAGGTTGCCAATATGAAAAGTGCAGTGAGTCAAGCACTTCACTTGATGGAAAAACAGGCTGAGTTGGACGAGATGAATGCCAATGGACTTCGATTCATTCACGCGCATCAAGGTGCAACTGAACGCACCTTTCAAGCCATTGACGCACTGTTGGTCGAATAGTCTTTTGCTCAGTAAAGCCCGAGGTCAGCGCAGTAGGAGCCCCTTGCTCTGTGGCAAGTTTCAATGAAAGCCGTGCCTCAAGCGTTCAATTGTTGGCGTTTTCAAGCAACTCGTTGAGCGATTGGAGATCCTCTGGCTTTAGTGTCCCATTGGCTTGTTTTAACTTTAAGCCACCGACCAGCACATCGTATTTGGCTTTGGCCAAATCTCTTTGGGTTTGATAAAGTTGACTTTGTGAGTTCAAGACGTCGATGTTGATGCGAACACCCACTGTGTAGCCGAGTTGATTGGCCTCTAGCGCCAATAAACTGGATCTCTCCGCTGCATGAAGTGCTTTGACTTGTCCAATGCCAGAGACCAAATTGTAAAAAGCTGTTCGTGTCGACTGTGCTGTCGCTCGCTTCGCGCCTTCTAAATCATATCGGGCTTTGCTCTCAAGTTCAACGGTTTCTCGGACTCTGTTTTGGGTTGCGAAGCCTTGGTAAAGGGGGATATTCATGAGCAGTGCAACAGACTTTCCAACCACGTGAGTTCCAAGCGAGGACGTCCCTGATGTTGCTGTGCCATCCAAATTTCTGGTTCCAGCCATGCTCGCTTGTAGGTCAAGGGTGGGCAAATGAGCTGACTTGGCTTTGTCGACTTCGAGTGTTGCGATGTCAAGCGCCAATTGAGCGTTCAAGACGCTCGGGTGAGCCTGTTCGGATAAAGTGACCCAAGCATCCACGTCAGCCGGGCTGGTGCTTTCAATGGCCGCGTTTTTCTTGAGCATCGAGGGCTGTACATTTTTAATGCCCACCAATTGGTCGAGGTAAAGTTTCTTGATTCTCAGATCATTTTCGCCTGCAATTTCTTGGGCCAAGATCAAGTCATATCTCGCCTCAGCTTCTCTAGAGTCGGTGATGGTTGCAGTTCCAACCTCAAAATTTCGTTTTGCCGAGGCCAGTTGTTCAGCCACTGCCTGTTTCTGGGCTTTGATGGATTTAAGGCTATCACTTGAGGTGAGCACATCGAAATATGCTTGTGTCAGTCGAATCAATAAATCTTGTTCTGACGCCACCAGTTGGGCGACGGATTGAGCCAATTGTTTCTTGCCTTGTAAATAAACGTCGTAATTTGCAGGGCGATAAAGAGGTTGTATGGCGGTCAAACTGGCCACATGGGTTCCATAGTACCGCATGAACGGGACGACGTCTTTGCTATGGTCTGCTGGATTGACCAAGTAATTGTCGGGTGTGTAGTCGAGCAAAGAGCGAGAAGAATTGGTCGAAAAATTCACATTGGGCAAAATGCCTGCCATCGATTGCTCTGCTTTGTAGCGGTTCGCTTCATATTGTGACAATGCAGATTGGTACGTGGCATCGTAATTTTTAGCTGTTGAATACAGGGAAACTAAATTTTGGGCTTGAGCACAAGCTGCAATGGACCACGCAGCAACAATGCACAGTGAAAGCTTAGATCTCTTATTCATTTTCCATCTTTCTTTTGAATCGCTATAAGCAAGTGATATTTGATTAAACCAAAGATTTCAACGCACTTTAATATGTTGGGATCGAGCTGTCTGCTTCAATCGACCATGCATGAATTCCGCCGCTGATATTGACCACTGTTTTAAACCCATTTTGCTGCAAAAAATTCGCAACATGTTGGCTTCGACTGCCATGGTGGCAAAGGCAAGCGATAGGCCTTTCGGTGTCAATAGAATTTATATGCTCGGGCACGGTTTGCATGGGGATGTGCACTACATCAAAGCCATCGGCTTTGACGTTAGCTGTTTCAAACTCCCAAGCTTCTCGAACATCGATCAAAAGTACAGGCTTTGAGGCGGAAGATTGTTCTTTAGCCCAGTCAGGAAACTGGGAGGGACGAATTTGGTCAATCATGATGGGAAAAATAGACTTAGAAGTTAAATTTGGAGTCTTCAGCAAACCCATGCAACCGTGGCGCAAAGCAATCCCACAGAATCGTACTGTTAAATTGAGTTGCCGCAACCTTTTTCACCGTTGTGGCTTGCATGATCGGTTCATTGCCAAATATCCCGACCAAATGCCCCCCTGTTTTCAGTTTATCAAGAAGTGCTTGGGGTGGATGTGCCGTTGATCCACAGAGAACGATAACATCAAACATCGAATTTAAATCTAAGGATTTGCTCGCATCGAGTTGTTTAATTTGTACGTTGGTGATACCCAGTTTGGCCAAATTTGTTTGAGCCAAATTGGCGAGTCTTGGATTGATTTCCAGGGCGGTGATTTGTTCGCAGTGGTGAGACAACAGTGCGCTCATGTAGCCCGTGCCGCATCCAATTTGTAAAACTTGCTCATGGCCATCCAACTTGAGATCTTGTACCAAGCGGGCTTGAATCTTTGGACTTAACATGATCTCACCATCGCCCACCGGTATTTCAGTGTCTGAATAAGCCAAGTTCTGATATGCCGTGGGGGTGAAAAGCTCTCGATCGACCAACTTGAGTGTCTCAAGGACTTTGGTGTCCAATACTTGCCATGTGCGGATTTGTTGTTCCACCATGTTGAACCGAGCTTGTGCAGTATTCATCGAGAATTTCCAAAATTTAAGACATTTCCCCATTTTAGCGCTTTGCACTGGTAAAAACCACTCGAAATGGCATCAACGCCACTGCAAATCGGCGGGTCAATGTCAATTGAAGTTCAATTTTTGCTTTAGCCAAACTGACAAATCATCCAAATAGCAATACACAACTGGGACCACCACCAGTGTCAAGAGGGAGGAGGTGATCACCCCCCCAATCACGGCTTGCCCCATGGGGGCGCGTTGCTCAGCACCTTCTGTCAGGGCAAAAGCCAGTGGAACCATGCCGAAAATCATGGCCAGTGTGGTCATCAAGATGGGACGAAGCCGTATTTTGGCCGCGAGAATCAGAGCATCTTCACGATTGAGCCCTGCTTGTAGAATATTTTTCTCATCCGTGTGCTCTTGCCTGGCCCTGATGGCAAAGTCAATCAAAAGAATGGCATTTTTTGTGACCAGTCCCATCAACATCACGATGCCGATCACGGAGAACAAAGAGATGGCTGAATGAAAAATTAGCAAAGCCAAGACCACACCAATGAGGGTCAATGGCAAAGAGGACATGATGGCCAAAGGTTGTAGAAAACTCTTGAACTGGCTTGCTAAGATCATGTAGATGAAGATGACAGCCATTGCCAAAGCTGAGATAGCGTATCCAAAGGATTCGTTCATGTTCTTGGTTGATCCAGCAAATTGAAAACGGTATCCGCTGGGCATTTGAATACTTCTCATGGCGGTTTGAATATCCTTGGCCACTTCACCTGCTGAGCGCTGGCTCACATTGTTGCTGAGGCTGATCTCACGCATCAATTCCCGGCGATTGATTTGATTGGGACCTGAGGTGAGTTGAACGATGGCGAATTGATTGAGTCGGGCTTGTCGAGCTTCACCTTCAGGACTGCTCGGCAGAGAAAAGACCAAACGTTCTAAGTCTGCATTGGCGTCTCTTTGCTTGGGATCTAGTCTGACATTGACGTCGTAAGTTTGATCGTCGGCTGCTCGCCAGTTTCCCACCGTTTGGCCGGCAACCAAATTTCTGAGTTGGGTTGATATATTCTGTGTGGTGAGTCCAAGCGTCGATGCCGCGTCTTTATTCAAAAGTACATTAACGATCGGTTTATTGGGCTTGAGTGAGGAGTCGAGGTCGACGACACCCGGGATGGCGCTGATTTTTGACAAAGCGATTTGATTGAGTTTTTGAAGCTCATTTAAATCAGGTCCTTGGATGGAGAGTTCAATTTGTTTGTTGCCGCCCACAGGGTCAACTTGACCGACTTGAGTCACCGTGATGCCGGGTACTTGCTGAAGCCTTGAGCGAAAAATTTGTGAAAGCTCGTCAACGGATCGATGCCGCTTATCTCGGTCAAGCAGTCTGGCATAAACAGAGGTGTACATCTTGCCGTTTGCAATCCCTGTGTTGATGGTCGCAAGACTGTAGGCGACTTCAGGGTACTGCAACAAGATTTGCTGAACTTGTTTGGCTTTTTCTTCTGTGATTTCAATGGAAGAATCCATCGGGGTAAAGAAATTGATATAGGTCTCCGAGTAATCGGCCTTGGGCACGAACTCTGTGCCGACCAAAGGCATCATCAATATACTGATGATAAATATGCACATTGCACAGGCAAGCGTTTTTATTTTGTGTTGCAGGGACCAGTGCAACAATTTTGCATATGTCTGAGTTAAATTGTTGGTGGTTTGTTCAAAAATCAGTAAGACTTTCCAAAGTATCCATCCTTTGCCCGACTTGGATTTGTCGGTTAAATTTTCACCAATGCTTGGGTCATGCCAAACGCTTGACAGCATGGGGTCCAGCGTAAAGCTGACAAACATTGAAATGAGTACAGCAACGACAATGGTGATTCCAAATTCATGAAAGAATTTTCCAATGATGCCGTCCATGAATCCAATGGGCAAAAAGACGGCGACGATGGAGAAGGTGGTGGCCATCACTGCAAGTCCAATTTCTCGAGTGCCATCCATGGCGGCTTGAAAGGCTGATTTGCCCATGTGCAAGTGTCGTACGATATTTTCACGAACGACAATTGCATCATCGATCAAAAGTCCAACACACAAGGACAAAGCCATCAAAGTTACCATGTTGACGCTAAAGCCCAAAATTTGCATGAACAAAAAAGTTCCAAGTATCGAGATGGGGATGGTGAGACCGGTGATCACCGTAGAGCGCCAAGATCCTAAAAATAAAAAAACAATGATCACGGTCAAGATGGCGCCATCGATCAAAGTTTCTCTTACATTGTTGACCGAAACATTGATCATTCGGGAGCCGTCATAGATGGGCTCGATTTTGATACCGGGTGGCAATTCTTTTTTTATTTCGATGAGTTTTTGGTTCAAGCCTTCAATCACGTCAATTGTGTTTTCATCCTGAGATTTTTGAACACTGGCCAATAGTGTTCTTTCTCCGTTGAAGAGGGCTAGGCTTTCAATTTCTTGTGGCCCATCCTGAATTCGAGCAACTTGCGACAAGCGAATCAGCGCATTGCCTTTTTTTGCCACAATGATATTTGCAAAATCCGCCGTCTCTTTCATTCTGGACTGAATTTGGAGAACCGATTCATCGCGTTTAGAGCGAATAGATCCAAGGGGAAGGTCTTGGTTCTCGTCATGAACTGCAGCGATGACTTGGTCGGCAGAAACACCCAAGGATTCCAAGCTCGCTGTTTGCAAGTAAATGTTGATCTCTCTTTTGGTCGCGCCCACCAAAGTGACAGCACCTGTACCACGCACATTTTGAAGTCGTTTTTTGAGAACTTGATCAGCCCAATTCGTCAAAGCCACTGCGCTTGTAGGTGCTTTGTTGGCCGCTTTTGCGTAGTCTTGGTCAGGCAAGATTGCCAAGGTCCATATGGCTCTGGAGTTGGGATCAAAGCGTTGAATTTTTGGCTCTTTGACTTCAATGCGCAGCGTGGGTCGGATGGCAGAGATCTTTTCTCTGATTTCGTCAGCCGCTTTCTGTCCATTTATTTTCAGCTGAAACTCGACCACAACCACCGATAAACTGTCGTAGCTTCTTGATGTGAGGGTGTTGATGCCGGAGACCGAATTCACGGCCTCTTCAATTTTTTTGCTGATCTCGGACTCGACCACCTCAGGCGTGGCGCCTGGATACTCCGTGGTGATCACAACAACTGGCAAGTCAATGTTGGGGAACTGGTTGATGGCCAAGCGGTTATAAGAGAACAAACCCAGCACGACAAATGCCAGCATCACCATCGTTGCAAAAACTGGGTTCTTTAAACTAACTTGTGTAAACCACATGGAGTGATGAGGGTGTGAGTTGGTAAATTATTCTCTGGTGCGACTTCAAGGTCATGCCATTGAATATCAAATGGCTTGCATTTAATGCGCTTGACTCATTTGTGTGAATCGAACATGAACATTTTCTCGAACAATTCCAAGGTGGGACTTCAATACTTTTGTGTTTTCTGGTATGCCAATGATTTGGGTCCATTTGGTCTCATTGTCTGCCGAGTCTAAATAGCCAGAGATACCTATTTGAATAGATTGATGCTTGATCAGTCCGTTTTCAATGATTTGAATGAAAGGTTCGGCTTTGTAGTTTTGGATATCTTTGCTTGGAATGCACAAAACATTTTGTTTGGAGAGGTTGAGCGTGCCTTGGACAAAAAGACCTTGTCGAAATCCCTCTGTATTTTTCAATTGCAGGTAAGCCAAGACACTTCTAGAACCCGATTGGGCATTGGGGTTGATTCGGGTCAAAATGGCCTTGATGGTCTGCGAGCTGCCTTCAATTCGAAGCGTTGCTTCTTGACCCACCTTCAGTCCCACAGCGTCCAGGGAGCTGATTGTCGTCTCGACCTCAAATTTAGAAATATCGAGCAATTCAAGAATTTTGGCATCAATGCCCATGCGCTCACCACTTTGGGCAAAACGAGCAGAGATTTGGCCGCTGAAAGGGGCTTTCAATACGGAGTCCTCCAAGGCTTTGCTCGCAACATCCGCTCCCGCTTGAGCCGCACGGAAAGTTGCTTGCGCTGTTTGTAAATTTGACAAAGAAGACTCGAGTGCCGTTTTCGAGATGAACCCTTGATCCACCAAAGCTTTGTTGTTATCGTATTGCCGTTGTGCAATATCAATCTGCGCTTTGGCCGCATCGGCCGTTTCTTGTGCTTGTTTAAAACGGCGTTGGTATTCGGTGGGATCAATTCTTCCCAGAGTTTGACCCGCTTGAACGACATCCCCTTCTTTGAGATTCATGTCCATCAATTCACCCGCCACTCTCGCTTTGATAAAAGCATCTTTGTTGGCTCTCAAGTTACCGGTGATGGGCAAGCCCGTGATCAGGGCTTGACTCGCAACGCTGGTGACATCATTGGTTGAAATTTCAATTTCTTCGGGCGAACTGGCGCTGTTGAGCGTTGTTTCTGGGGGGCTTGTTGGCGTTTTCTCTTTAGGGCTACAAGCCAGTTGGCTCAAAACGACAATGCACAAGAGCGTGAAGATCCGCCACTTGTAAGTCAGAAAATAAAACACGATGGGCATGATTTTTATTGAATATCTAAATGATTGTAGGTTCTATCAAGCGCTTTTGTTGCGCATTAAATATAAATCTATAGTACTACAAAAGGCTGTTTTTCTAAAGCGTTTCCGTAAAAAATAACACCTAAGTGTTTAATGTATTTTCTTGCTTGGGGATTCTTAAAGACGAAATTCAAGCATATTCATATTAAATCACAATTGACTGTTGCGTGCGTGTTGATCAGGCGATCTGTAAAAGGTAAAGCCCTTTAAAATTGATCCCATACAAAAATCTAAAGAATCAACTTACTTGGGACTCCTTATGAAAAAAGCCTTTGCCACTGCCTGTCTGTCCTTTTTAGGGGCTCTTTTGACGCCTGTTTTCATGGCACAAAGTACTTTTGCAGCTGAGCCAGAGGCCAAACTAACAGGCAATATGTCTTTGGTGAGTGATTACAGGTTCAGAGGCTTTACGCAGACCAATTATGCGCCAGCTGTGCAGGGTGGTTTCGATTGGGAACACCGTTCAGGACTTTATGTTGGCAATTGGAACTCAAGCGTTGCTCAAAATCTCTACAACGGTGCGAGCTTGGAGATGGATTTTTATGGTGGTTTCAAAGGCGTTGTCCCAGGTTTGTTGGGGACCATTGGTGACATCGGAGCCATTTACTACCTCTATCCCAAAAGTGGGGTTGATAGCATCGGTGTTGATTATGCGAACAAAGCCATCAACAACACCGAGGTGTATGTGGGTTTGACCAATGGGCCTTTGTCGCTCAAAGTGAATTACGCAACGTCTGATTACTTCCGCTATGCCTACATTGCTGGCGCACCTTTATCTACTCGCGGCACCACCTACATGGATTTGAGTTTTTCGAAGGAATATGCAGGGTTGATATGGGGAGCCCATGTGGGTGTTTTGAATTTGAAGAATTTCAATCAAAGTAAATTTCTCATGGCTTCTGATGCGGGTTCTCCTGGCCTGGTTCAAACGGTCAATGATTACCGTTTGAGTCTAGGCCATGATTTCGGGGATAACTCAGTGGTTTCAGCCAGTTATTACACAACCTCCAAGAAAGCCTATTTCCAAACTGATTTAACAGGCTTGCATTCTGCAGGCAAGCCCGGTTTGGTTCTTGGGTTCACAAAAGGTTTCTAATCAACGCTTGTGTCACCCAGTTTCATCAAAACACAAGAGGCCCTCAGGGGCCTCTTGTGTTTTGATGCATTGCACACGATCCATTTTTAAAAGAGGGCATGTTCATGAATTTAAAAGAAACGATCTATCTGGCCGGTGGGTGCTTTTGGTGTGTTGAAGCGGTGTTTGACCGAGTCAAAGGCGTTGTGGACGTCATCTCAGGTTACTGCAATGGGCAAACTTTGAACCCTACATATGAACAAGTGTGCTCGGGTTCGACGGGCCATGCAGAAGTGGTGAAGGTTGACTATGATCCAAGCGTGATCAGTTTGAACGAACTTTTAGAAATCTTCTTTGTGATTCATGACCCCACCACCTTGAACCGCCAAGGCAACGATGTCGGTACTCAATACAGGAGTGGCATTTATTACATCAAACACGAAGATGAGTTGGTTGTTCGCTCATTCATGGATGGCCTCGCATCCACGCAAGCATTTTCACAAAAGATCACCACCGAAGTCCAAGCGTTGGATCGGTTTTATCAGGCTGAGGACTACCATCAAGAGTATTTTGTCCAGCACCCCAATCAAGGCTATTGTGCCTATGTCGTTAGACCCAAAGTGGAAAAATTTCTTAAAACTTTTTCTGAAAAAGTGGCTTAAAGTTTCGAGCCACTTTTATGGGCTGGATCACGGTGCAAGTCTGTCTCTGAGCCATGTCGAAGGACTGGGTTGTTTTTGATATCTCAAGCGGTCGTGCAGTCGACTGGGCCGACCTTGCCAGAACTCCCATTCTGTTGGAATGAGCCTGTAGCCGCCCCAGTGCTCGGGTCTTGGGGGCGCATCACCAAACTTCTCTTTGACTTTGACGAAGGCGTTCTCTAACTCATCTCGAATTTGAAGGACTTCACTTTGTGGGCTCGCCCAGGCGCCAATCCTGGAGTCGATGGGGCGACTTTGAAAGTACGCATCGCTTTCTTGGACAGAAATTTTTTCGACATGGCCTTCAATGCGAACCACTCGCTCGAGTTCTACCCAATGAAATTGGAGGGCAGCAAAAGGATTGCCCGCCAACTCCAAGCCTTTGCGACTTTGGTAGTTCGTGTACCAAACCAAGCCGCGATCATCCAAGCCTTTGAGCAGCACAATTCGAGTACTGGGTTTCATGTGTTGGTCAACCGTTGCGAGCGTCATGGCCGTGGGCTCGGGAACATTGGCCTTGAGTGCTTCATCAAACCACAGTTGAAACTGTTCGAGGGGATTTGATTTGGAGTGCACTTCATCGAGTTGGGCCAAGGTATAGCTTTTGCGCATATCGGCTAAATTGTGGGGCGTCAAAGTGAATCCTTTCGTGTCGAAGTGATGGAGCCAAACCTGCTCTCAGGCTGGTCGTTGGATCAACTCAATTTTGTAGCCATCGGGGTCCGCTACAAAAGCGATGAGGGACAATCCCCCTTGCACAGGGCCAGGTTCTCGGGTGATTTGACCCCCCAAGCTGCGAATACGCTCGCAAGTGGAATACACATCCTCAACGCCAATGGCCAAGTGACCAAATGCATCTCCAATGTCATAACTTGCCACGCCGTAGTTGTAGGTCAATTCAATTTCTGCTTGCTCTGGGTTGTTTGCAAAGCCAAGAAACGCCAAAGTGTATTTTTGCTCGGGTCGATCTTTGGTTCTGAGCAACTTCATCCCTAAGACGTTGGTGTAGAAATGGATGGATCGATCAAGATTGCCAACTCGAAGCATGGTGTGCAAAAATATCATGGCGTTCTTTTCTTTGATTGTGATGGAGCTTATAGTAAATTACAGCCTAGACCTTTGATTTTGGTCAAAGGATTTTGGATAATCAGAATGCTGAGGTATTTTAGGCAAAAAGGCACCATTTGTCTTGGGCGCAGATTGTGTGCAAAATCGTTCTTGGCCCAGAGTATTTTGGGGCGTTTGGTTTTTTTGTTTCCATCAGGAGAGCAACTCGATGTCTGCTTTTGACTTGTTAAAGTTAACCCCTTTGCCAACCCATTTGATGAATGAACTTCAAGCATGCTATCAAGTTCATGATCATGGGCATTTGAGCGATCCTACAGTGTTGGGTCGCGTGACCGCCATGATTGGATCGAGTGAGATGGTGGTGGATGCCAAATTGCTTGCAACTTACCCCAAAGTACAACTGATTTGCGTTGTGGGGGAGAGTTATGAAAACATTGACCTTGACGCTGTAAAAGCCAAACAAATTGTGGTGCGCTCTACGCCCGGCGTTGCCAATGAGGATGTCGCTGATCTTGCTTTGGGCCTGGTGCTCAGTGTGATTAGAAAAATCCCACTGGCCGATCGTTTTGTTCGCAACTCAGACTGGGTTGAGGGCGCCTACTCGCTGTCGCGAAAGGTGACGGGTGCTCGAATGGGTTTGATCGGGAGTCAAGCTTTGATGCAAGCCATTGGCAAGCGAGCTCAGGGCTTTGACATGAGTTTGGCTTATTTTGATCAAAGCGAAGACCTTGTTTTTTCAAAGCAAACAGGCATGCGGTATTTTTCTGATTTAACTGAGATGGCCAAAGCAATCGATGTGCTTGTTTTGTGCGCTCAGGGTCAGCACGCTTGGAGTCAAGTGGTCAACGCTTTCGTCATTGATGCCTTGGGAGCCAATGCCTATGTGATCAATGTGGGGGATCCAAATCTTTTGGAGCAAGGGGCCTTGATCAAAGCTTTGCAACAAAAAAAGTTGGCGGGTGCGGGCATGGATGTTTTTTTGGGGGAGCCCAAAATCGCACCGGAGTGGCGAGTTTTACCCAATGCCGTCTTGACGCCGCACATCGGAGCTTCAACAGAGGGTGCTCAAAAAGCCATGTCAAATTTGGCCTTGACCCATTTAAAGGCTTTCTTTGAGCACTCAGAAGCACCATCAGGGCGGCCAAATTTGCTGCCCTGAAGAGACGCGCCTTATCTGGAGAAACCACCGCCACGGTTGCCGCCACCAGAGCTTCTTTTGCCAGCGTAAGAGCCTGCGGGTTTAGGGCCGCCTCTGGATCGATTGGCGCCGCCATTGGAGCCTCTGCGTTCGCTCATCAAGTCCACACTGGTGCGGGTTGGGTCGGGCGTGCGGCTGGTTTTGTTTTGATTTTTGTGACCAAAAGCATTCACGCCATTGTGTGTCCCCAGGTGGGCATTTTCCCTGGGCTGATAATCCTCATCGTGAAGTGAGTTCGCTCTGGGTGTTTGGGGTGAT
>CAIOTD010000143.1 GCA_903861115.1 uncultured Burkholderiales bacterium | reverse complement strand
CCGGCATGGATTGCGCAGGGTTGGTGCAAGCAATCCACAAAGCTTTGATCTCCCCATCTGCTGCGGCTTGGAACAGTTCAACCGCGGTCTTCCCCGCTTTGGACGGCACATCTTTGACGCCCCAAAGAGATGCAACTTCCGCGCGGTGCAAGGGGTTGGCCAGATCTCTGTGTGCGCTGAGCAAATTGGCCATGCCCCCCACTTCACGCCCGCCCATGGCATTGGGCTGACCGGTCAAGGACAGTGGGCCAGCACCGGGTTTGCCAATCTGTGCTGTGGCCAAGTGCAAATTGATCAAGGCGGCATTTTTGTCGGTCCCAGAACTTGATTGGTTCAAGCCTTGACAGTACAAACTCAAGGTCGCAGTGGACTGCGCAAACAAACGCGCGGCCAAAAACAGATCGCTCTCCTTGATGCCACACAGGCGCGCCACATGCTGAGGTGTGTACTCCCTCAGTGTGGCCTTCAAGTCCTCAAAGCCCTGCGTGTACTGGGCAATGAACTCGGCTTTGATCCACCCCTCCCAGAGCATGATGTGCAGCATGCCGTTAAAGAGCATCACATCCGTGCCCGCTTGAATGGGCAAATGCAAATCCGCACCGCTGGCGGTGTCTGTCACCCGTGGGTCAACGACGATGATTTTTAAATCCTTGTTGCGCGCCTTGGCGCGCTCTATGCGCCTGAACAAAATGGGGTGCGCATAGGCCGTGTTGCTGCCTGCAATGAACAAGCACTGCGCGTGGTCGATGTCTTCATAGCAGGCGGGTGGCGCATCGGCGCCGAGCGTCCATTTGTAGGCAGCGACTGCGCTGCTCATGCACAGCCTTGAGTTGGTGTCGATGTTGTTGGTGCCAATCAAACCTTTGGCCAACTTGTTGAACACATAATAATCCTCTGTCAGCAGCTGTCCTGAGATATAAAACCCCACCGAGTCTGGACCATGTGCTTGGATGGTTTGGGTAAAACGATTGCCCGCCTCTTTGATCGCGTCCGTCCAATTGAGCCGCTCAAGTGGCCCGTGCTTGTGCATCCTTGCCATGGGGCTCAGAACGCGCGTGGCGCTGTGCCATTGAACGCTTGCACTCAAGTGCAAAGAAGAGCCCTTGCTGCACAAAAGGCCATGGTTCGCAGGGTGATCGGGGTCGCCCTTGACCGAGGTGATCTGCCCTTGACTCGACTCAATGATCACACCACAACCCACACCACAATAAGGACATGTTGAACGTGTGAGTTGCGCATTCATATCGGCATGGCCCATTCTTGTCCTCCCCTAGCTTTGATCAAACAAACTGGGCATCGGGCAGCATCAACTCGTTTCGATCCAAAAAAATCTCTTGGTCTTGGGTTTTGACTTGAAAGGTTCTCACTTGCCCCTCATCGGGGCTTTGAACCAGGCCCGTTGAAAGACTGAAGTTCCAATTGTGCAAAGGACACGCCACGGTTTCCCCAAACACCATCCCCTGACTGAGTGGGCCGCCCTTGTGCGGGCACTTGTCCAAGACAGCAAAGATGCGGTCCCCATTCGCTCTGAATACGGCCACCTCAGCACCTTCGACACCCTCGGGGCGTTTCACGCGTCTGCATCCAAGCGGCGCAATGTCAGAGATGTGTCCAATGCTCACCCAGTTGGGCACTTGAGGATGTTGTTCATTCATGGTGTGTTGCTCAAAAATCTAATTAAATTTCAACGGCTGTGAATTGTCGCAAGTCCACCTGTGCTTTTTCAAAATCAAACCACGGATCGGGCTCACCATCCAAAGAGAATTTCAACCGCTCCCACAGTGCTTGTCGTGTTGTTGCGTCGTTCAAAATTTTCTCGCGAACATGCTCCATCCCAACTCTAGAGACATAGTGACAGGTCCTCTCAAGGTACCAGCCCTCTTCTCGGTAGAGTTGAAGAAATGCGCCGCTGTACTCGAGCACTTCTTGCGCCGTTTTGAGTTTGACAAAAAATTGTGCCACCTCTGTTTTGATG
>CAIOTD010000142.1 GCA_903861115.1 uncultured Burkholderiales bacterium | reverse complement strand
TTCATCATGGTGCTTTTGCCGGATCCGTTGGGGCCAATGAGTCCGTGGATCTCACCACGCTTGACACGAAGGTCCACCATGTTGATGGCCTTGAGGCCGCCAAACTGCATCAACACCTCTTTGGCCACCAACAATTCTGTCGACTGTTCGCTGGCTGAAGAGGCCTCTGCACTGCGCTCAAAGGCGTTCTCCTTGTTGCCCTCTTGGGCCAAGTGATCTTGGTGGAGTTTGAGATCTTGTTGTTCGCTCAACACTCTTTGTGCTGAGAGCAGTTTATTCATAAAACCGATGATGCCGTCTTGCAAATAGTAGACCACAAACAAAATCATGAGGCCAAAAATACTCAAACGCCAATCGGTGATGTTTTCTAACTGATAAGAAAAAACAGCCAAGCAGAATGTGCCGATGACAGGGACCAAAACCGAATTGAAAGTGAGCCACTTTTTGATCAATCCAATCACGGCGCCGATCACAATCAAAGCGCAAGCAATGGTGGCAACGATCCTGAAAATTTCTATGTCGTCCAATAATTTTGGCAGGAGCACGATGATGGTGGCTCCCAAGATGGCGCCGCTTCGGGTCTTGCGCCCCCCCATGATGATGGCCAAGAGGAACAAGACGGTGAGTTCAAAGTTGTATGTGTTGGGTGAAATGTATTGCTCAGAGTAAGCATACAAACTGCCCGCCAAACCGGCGAAACCCGCGCTGATCACGAAGGCATAAACTTTGTATCTGTAGACCGAAACGCCCATGCAATCGGATGCAACAGGCGAGCCCCTCAAGGCTTCAAAGGCGCGACCCAAATGTGACCTCAAAATGCGATGCACCACCAAAAGAGAGAGTGCAAGCATCGCGCACACCAACCAATAAAAATCACGGTCATCGAGTTTGATGCCGGCAATTTGTGGTTTAGGTATTTTGACACCCAGAGGGCCCTCTGTGAGGAAGGTCATTTCATTGATCAAAATTTGGATGATGGTCCCGAAGGCCAAAGTCACCATGGCCAAATAAGGTCCAGAGACCTTCAAGGCGGGAAGTGCCAAAATGGCACCAAAAAAAGCGGTGATGAAAATGCTGGCTGGCAAGATGAGCCAAAGGGGGGCCGCAAATTTCATGAACATCACACCCACAGTGTAGGCGCCAATTCCAAAAAGACCAGAGTGGCCCAAAGAGACTTGACCTGTGTAGCCCACCACAATATCAAGACCAAACAACAAAATGGAGTAGATCATGATCGTCTCCACCAAGTGAATGTAATAAGGGTTGGGGGTGATCAATGGAACAAGAGCCGCACCGATCAGTGCGATCAAGGCAAAAATAAACGATTTCTTCATCATGCTTAGACCTTTTTGATCGCTGTTTTACCGAATAAACCAGCGGGTTTGACGGCCAAGACCATCAACAAAAGCACCAGTCCTGGCACATCCTTGTAGCCCGTTGAGATATAAAAGCCTGTCGTGGTCTCAGCAATACCAAGCAAGATACCGCCCACCACAATGCCCATGCCGCTGGTCAAGCCACCGATGATGGCAACAGCAAAAGCTTTGAGCCCAAGCACCGAGCCCATGGTGGCACCGGTCAGTGTAAGAGGGGCAATCAAAATGCCTGCAAATGCCGCTGTCAAAGAGGACATGGCGTATGAGAAGGTGATCACCAAACCTGTGTTAATGCCCATGAGCTTGGCTGCATCGCGATCGTTAAAGGTGGCCACCACTGCTTTTCCGTAAATTGTTTTTCGGTTGAAGAATTCAACGGCCAACATCATGAACAAGGCCCCAGAGATCACCAAAATTTCCATGGGGAGCACATTGGCACCAAAGAGTTTGATGGGCGACTCATCAAGGGGAGAGGGAAAGCGCAAGTCATCTCTGCCCCATATGTTTTCAGCCACATTTTTGAAAATGATTCCCAAGGCGATGGTAGACATGATCCAGCCAAATTCGCTTTTGATTTTAATGGCGGGTCGAACACCAATGCGCTCAACCAAGGCGCCTTGGAGAAGTCCAAAAATGCACACCAAAGGGATCGCAAGCCAATAGTTCATTCCCATGCCGTCGACCAAGGTCAGCCCAAAAAGTGCGCCTAGCATGAGTGCCTCACCTTGACCAAAATTCAACGTGTCTGATGTGGCAAATGTCAATTGATAGCCAAACGCAATGACGGCGTAGATCATCCCTAGTGCGATTCCGCTGTAGATCAGTTGCAGTAATATTTCCATGGATCTTTTTCTGAGTAAGGGTGGGAGAAACCGCTTAAATTTAACACAAAAAAAAGCACTGTGACCCGATGGGAAACAGTGCTCAGCGCTCAAAGCGCTTTTAATTGCTTATTTATTTTTTAGCAGTTGCTGCTTTTTTGTCTTTTAAACGCAAATCAGCACCTTTGTCTTGGTCTTCTTGATAGGCATAGACCACTCTTCCGCTTTTGACTTCACCAAACACAGGAATGTTCGCCGTGATGGCCTCGTGGTCGTCTTTGGTGTAAGGGTGGTCATAAACGGTGACAACGCCTTCAACTTTGGTTTGTAAATTTTCTAGCGCTTCTTTGATTTTTACACCGTTTGTTGAGCCGGCTTGTTTGATCGCAGCGGTCAACAAATAAATTGAATCATAGGCTTGTGCGGCAGACACAGGCGAGTCAATTCGGTTGTTTTTGGGCTTAAAGCTCTTGATATAGGCATCAATGAAGGCTTTTCTCTTGACCGTGTTGGGCTCTTGAATGAAGGTTTGTGGCATGCGTGCACCTTGGCCGCCTTGACCAGCGTTGTCAATGAAGTTGGCCATCGACAAAGTCCAGCTGCCGATCATGGGAACTTTCCATCCAAGCTTGGTCATGCCATTGGCGATTTGAGCCAATTCTGGGCCAATGCCGTAAGTCAAGATCACTTCAGCACCTGCTTCTTTGGCTTTTAGCAACTGAGCGGTCATGTCAATATCTTTAATATTGAATTTTTCAACGGCCACGGCCTTGATGTTTTTGGAGGCCAAGGCTTTTTCTAGGTCTGACAATCCCAGCTGACCGTAGTTGGTAGAGTCCGCCAAAATGGCAACCTTTTTAAAGCCCCTGCGAACCACCGCCTCTTCTACGATCATGGGCGCTTGAATGCTGTCATGTGCGGCATTTCTAAAAATGTAGTTTTCAGTGTATTCGGGCGCTTTGAATTGTTGAGTGAGGATGGAGCCAGTCGCAACGTTGTTCATCACTGGGATCTTGGCCTCTTGATAAAAGCGTTGAGCTGCTTGTGCGACACCCGTATTGATAAAGCCAACGGTTGCAACCACTTGCTCTTTGTTGATCAACTCTTGTGCGATTTGTACGCCGCGCTCGTTCTTTGCCTCATCATCGCGTTCAATGAGTTGAATTTTTTTACCCAAGACGCCGCCGGCTTTGTTGATTTCATCCGCGGCCAATCTGACGCCATCTCGCATGCTCACACCCATTGAAGAGGAGCCGCCCGTGTAGGGACCACTGACACCAATTTTGATGGTTTCTTGTGACCAAGAAAGTCCTGCGCTGAGCAATAAACTTGATACCAAGCTTAATTGAATGATCTGTTTCATGTACCGTCTCCAAAAATAATTAAATCGATATGCAAAAGGGGAAAAATGGAAAGTTGTTTCGGAGCGCAAAGCTCTCTTATTTTGACTCTCGCATCTTACTTAAATAAATCACAGTTTCTCTGACTTGGATCAAGACCTTTGCGCTTTATGATGAATGAATATACTTGAAGGAAACGCATTCACACCAAGGGAAATCACCTAATCGACAGCGCGTTTTTACTTGGCCGTGTCTTCATCCTTCCAGCCCAGGAGCTTAAAAGCGTTGCCGAAATATATGCGCCTGGCATCCTCCTCTGGTAAATTCAAAGTCTCAATGGAGCGAATGCCTTCACGAATGAACATGGGGCCTTCCTCAGGATCAAAGGGACAATCACTTGCAAAGACCACGTGTTCTGATCCAAAAAAATCAAGTCCACATTGCAGTGCTGAGGAGGAGCCGCCCAAGACGGTATCTCCATAAAACATTTTGAAGTACTCCATGGGTTTTTTCTTTAAGTCTTTGAGCACCTGTGCCTCTGAGCCGTCCACGCTCCTTGAGCCCAATTGGGCCCAGAGTGTCTCAGCGCGTCCAGAGAAATAAGGTAGCATCCCGCCGCAGTGGTGAGTGATCAGCTTCAAGTCTGGCAATTTGTCAAACAAGCCAGAAAACACCATTCGAGACATGGCCACACTTGTTTCGTAAGGCCAGCCCAAAACTTGCCAAATCTCATACTTTGATTTGTCTTCTGTGTCGTAATCAGGCTTGGAGCCTGGTCGTGTTGGATGCATCCAGACCGGTAGGTGATGAACATTGGTGATGCGCTCAAAGATAGGAAAAATATCGGGGTGATCCAAGGCTTTGCCATTGGCATGGGACAGCACTTGAACACCTTTTGCGCCCAAGTGGTTGATGGCATGGTCCATTTCTTCCAAAGCCGCCTGGGTGTTGTTCATGGGCAAGGACGCAACAAAGGTTGGGAACTGCTCGGGCCACTTTTGACAAATTTCTGCCATGCCTTCATTGGCCACCCTGGCAAAGTGGGGGGATTCCTCGGGGCCGCCAAGCATCTCAGGGGAAGGAACAGCCAGCGAGATGATCTGCTTGACATCAGGCCAGGCTTTGAGCATCTCAACCCTGGCGGGCATGTCCCACAGCATTCTCAGGTTGCTCATTCTTTTGATCATGCCCGCTTCGCGGCCGTGTTTTTTGACCAGCTCCACATAGGATGGGGGCATAACGTGATTGTAAATATCGATCTTAGGCGTTTTCAATTCAAAATCCTTGAGGTTAATTTGACAAAAGGGCGTCAATCATTCTTAACCCTGGATCATCTCATAGCACGCATCAAGTACAAACCCTTAGATACCCTAATTTCCCAGTCAAAGGGCGTCATAATCGAGAACTTTTCTAGCACCCAGCATTCAAGCACACAATTTTTGTATTGAATCTGAAGACTGATCCCGCCCCATTCATTTTTTTAACAATCTACACGACATCAAGATGCTTAATACGCCCAAAGAATTGACGGCCTTTGTCCTCGAACAAATGATGCGAACCGAAGACCCTCGCTCTAGAGAAATTTTTACCCAATTGGTCAAGCACTTGCACGCATTTGTGAGTGAGGTGAAATTGACCGAGTCAGAGTTCCATTTGGCTTGCGCATTGATTGCCCGCCTTGGACAACAAAGCAACGCCTCTCACAATGAGGTCACCTTAATGGCGGGGTCCTTGGGTGTCTCTGCTTTGGTGTGTTTGCAAAACAATGGCCAGGGGGGAACGCAGCCAACCACAGCCAACATGATGGGGCCCTTTTGGAGAGAAGATTCGCCCATCACGCCCAGTGGGGGCTCCCTTTTGCGCTCCAAGACCCCTGGTGAGAGAGTTTGGGTCAACGCCTATGTAAAAGATCTCGACGGAAAGCCTGTGGCAGACGCGCGCGTGGATGTATGGCACTCCTCCAATGAGGGTCTCTACGAAAACCAAGATGCCAAACAAGCTGAGATGAACCTCAGGGGGCGGTTTAAAACCGATGAGAACGGCTTTTTTCAATTCGAAACCATCAAGCCCTCTGGCTACCCCATCCCCATCAATGGGTTGGTGGGCGATTTGCTAAAGAAACTGGGGCGTCACAATATGCGCCCTGCACACCTGCATTTTTTGGTCTTCAAGGACGGTATCAAGACGCAATTTTCACAGGTTTACTCCAACGACGATCCCTACTTGGTGACAGATGTTCAGTTTGGTGTGACCCAGGCTTTGGTCGGTCAATATGAACAACAGATCAACAAACCCTTCCCCTCTGATCAAGTGACAGGGGATTGGTGGCGTTTGGACTTTACCTTCAAGGTTGAACCTGGCCAATCCTATTTGCCCACGCCTCCAATCACCAAAAAAGTATCTGCATAGTTTTTTTAGACCGATGACTGTTTTAGAAAGAGAGACTGTTTTATGAGATTTTTTAGTTTTGAACAAAAGGGCCATTCAAGTGTTGGGGTTTTGTTGAGCGCAGATGCAAAAGAATTCGTTGACTTTGCAAGTTTGGGTTCAAAATTACCCAACGACTTGCTCGAACTGATCAAAATCCCTGATGGCCTGGCGCAAGCCTATGATCAAGCCAAGCGTGCGCCCACAAGTTCATACAAGTCGTTGTCCAAAGTCAAATACAAAACATTGATTGAAAATCCCTCCAAGGTGGTTTGCATGGGTTTGAATTATGCAGACCATGCCAAAGAGGGAGGCAATGCTAGACCAGAATTCCCCAGCTTCTTTCTAAGAGGCAATGCCTCTTTGGCTACTCACCAAGCGCCTTTGATTCGTCCCCGAGCAAGTGATAAATTGGATTATGAGGCCGAGTTGGCTTTGGTCATTGGCAAGCGTGCACGTCATCTGACGCCACAAAATGCATTGGCGCATGTCGCAGGATACGCCTGTTTCAATGATGGCTCTATCAGGGACTTCCAAAGAAAGTCTTCACAATGGACGCTGGGTAAAAATTTTGATCAGACAGGTGGTTTTGGACCTTGTTTGGTCACGCCTGAAGAGTTGCCTGAAGCTGCAAACGGCCTCAGAATTCAAACTCGACTCAACGGCAAGACCATGCAAGATGCCAATACCAATGATTTTTTATGGGGCGTGGTCGAATCTTTGTGCATTATCACGGAGTGCATGACCATGGAGCCTGGTGATGTGATCATCACAGGCACACCTGCAGGCGTTGGCTATGCTAGAACGCCTCCCGTGTGGATGAAGCCGGGAGATGTCTGTGAGATCGATATTGAAGGCATTGGTGTTTTGAGCAACACCATCGCGGATGAATAAAGCCGCCTAGTTGTTGGCATTGCTCGTTGGCAAGAAGCCCGATTTTTTAGTTTTTTTATGAAGCATGGGCCAAAATATTCAGCCCATGCTTTTTTTTGCTCATTGAAGGCAAAGAGAGTCATGGACGAATGCAAGTATTCAACGCATTTTCTACTTTAGCGTTGATAATATCGACATGCTCAATCCCGTGAACTCTGCTTCATCTATCATTCTTTGCACCATCAATGCAAAATACATTCATGCCTCTTTGGGGCTGCGTTATTTGCTTGCGAACATGTCTCGCCACGCAAGTGAGGACCTTGCAAAAAATACCGCATTGATTGAATTTACCTTGAACCGAAAACCCCAGGACATGGTCGATGAGTTATTGGCGGCTGTCGGTGCTGAACGAGTCGGGCAAACCCAAGTGATTGGCTTTGGGGTCTACATTTGGAACGTCTTGCAAACCACTGAATTGGTCCGATTGCTCAAGCAGGCACGACCCGCCATAAAAGTGG
>CAIOTD010000141.1 GCA_903861115.1 uncultured Burkholderiales bacterium | reverse complement strand
CTCCTATGCCCGGGCTTTGAGACCGATATTCAGGGTTTGGTCGAAGTGGTCGGAGATGATGGCGTCGTCTCTTATTTTGCCGATTGCGTGAGGGAGCCTGCGACTTGATTGACGCTTGCACCTGTCTTTTAAACGGGTGAATCCTTTGTAAATGTCCACTTCTCCCGATTGACAAGGCTTAAGTTTGAAACGTAAGATCCGATGCGTGTTACATAAGATTACTTTGTTACAGAACGTGGCAATGCACTCTTGAGAGCGATGCCCCTTCGTTGTGTGAAATCGACGCGATTCATCAAGTTTAGAAAGTGAACATGAGCCAGTCCTCCGCCTTCACCAAAAGCCTTAAAGCCACCACGGCACTCTCGCCTGGACAGACCTACACGGTCTCCCCAAGCGACATCGCCATCATGGGCTCGAGTGGCATTGAGACGGTTGTCTTGGCTGACTCAACCTTTGCCGTGACCTTGTCCTCGTCCATTGAGAACTTGAATCTCTCTCAAGGTATTTTTAATTACTGGTTCAACTCCAATGGGGCGGGTGGGGCTTATTTGTTCAGCAACACCACAGGTTTGCTGGCCAACATCACTGCCAGTACCTTGGGTGTTCACGTTAACTTTGCTGACAAAAGTGCATTGACCTTGACGGCCAATGCATCAGGTTATGCGCAAATTCATTACGACAAAGCGCAATTGATTCCCAATATAACGGTCACCTTGCCCAATGGAGACATCACCCTCTGGGGCGCTTCGGGTACAGAAACCGTCAACATTCCTTCCGGTATTTCTCACGTGAGTTGTGACTCCGCCGTTGAGGTGATCAAGCTAGGGGTCAACTATGACCCCAGCCTTATGAGCCTGAGCTATGGCGGCGTTTCAATCAGTGATGCTCAGCACAATAAAATCTTAGATTGGGCGGTGAACACCTTGGGCACGCACAGCCTGAGCTTTAACAATGCCATTGGGACCATCAACCTCAACAGCAACGGTCTAGATGTGTTCACGCTCACCGATTTATTGCTGAACAATTCACAAACCTTTACGAGCACGCAGAGCAACTTGAATCTTTATGGATCTGGCGGCAATGAAACTGTGATACTGACAAGTGGTGTTCACATGGAGACCATTGACGCCAGCATCGAAAAGGTGGTGTTGCCGTTCTCACTCTCCAAATACACCTGGACCACACAGGGCGGCAGCTTGACCCTCTTTGATGCCAGCAACACGCAAGTTGCTTTGATCAACGTCGAGCGCACCAGCACGGGAACGGCTTTGCAATTTGCCGATCAGACCCTGAGTGCGATCATTTCAAGCTCTGGCGTGCATGTTTACACGAGCACGGGTCAAGTGGTCAACAGTGGGACGCCAAGTGCACCCACGACCAACCCTGTGAGCAACGCAAGCGCCACGCCGTCAAACACCTCCAATGCAGCGTCCCATTTTCAGTACACCTTGGACTTCAGTGCTTTTTCAGGCTATTCAAGTCAGCAAACGGCTGTACAAACGTGCTTGACCGCCGCTTTGAACAAAATAGGTGCTTTCTTCAATGCCAAGGGAAGCTTGGACATACAAGTCATTCCTGAGAACACCTCTGCCAATGTGTTGGCCGAGGCGTCTGGTGCTCTCGTGGGTGTGCCGGCCAACTTGAGCTCAGCTCGCTCAGCGACCTATACCACCGCCTTTTTGGCCGAGAGCCAAACAGGGCTGGATGCCAACGGCGCCCAAGCCGATGCAAAGGTCTATATCAACATGAGCGACTGGTCATTGTTTGACACCAATCCGTCTGTACTGCCGACCAAATCGCAATACGACTTGACCACCGTGCTGACCCACGAGTTGTTTCATGCCTTGGGTTTTGATGGCTTGTATCCAAGCGCAAATAATTTGCAAACCACCTACGACACCTTCATCCAGATGCAAAACGGTCTGCCTTACTTCACTGGCCCAAAGGCTGAGGCCATTTATGGCGGGCCGGTCCCTCTGGATCCGGCCTCTTCTGGTGCGGGTTCAGCTTACTACCACGTCAAAGTCAGCTCAGACTTGATGTCCGATGCCCTGACTGCGGGCACGGTGCGATCCATTTCTGCGCTTGATATTGCGATCATGCAAGATTTGGGCGCCCCAGTACTCGTAGGTGTCTCTGCGGCCTAACTCACTGATCGGCGTGCTTTGCTGCGTTTGCCTCGGTAAAATTCTTTCAACGCTGGGATGCCCACAAAAAAGCCCCCTTGACGGGGGCTGAATCGCAGAGCCTTTTCAGGCCTCATTCCTCTGCACTGCCACCCATGACCTGGCTAAATCCGCCATCCACATAAGTGATCTCAGCACTCACGCCTGCAGCCAAGTCGCTCATTAAGAATGCGGCAACATTGCCGACATCTTCGATCGTCACATTTCTACGTATGGGGGCATTTTGTTCAACCACACTCAATATTTTGCCAAATCCTTTGATGCCACTGGCTGCCAAGGTTTTGATGGGGCCCGCACTGATGCCATTGGCTCTGAACCCTCTGCCTCTCGAGCCCAAGGACTCGGCCAAATAACGCACCGAGGCTTCTAAAGACGCCTTGGCCAACCCCATGGTGTTGTAGTTGGGGACACTTCTGATCGAGCCCAAATAAGACAAGGTCAAAAGAGCGGCTTTGTCGTTCAAATAAGGCAAGGCGGCTTTTGCCATGGCTGGAAAGCTGTAAGCACTGATGTCGTGAGCGATTTTGAAACCCTCGCGACTCAAGCCATCTAAGAAATCTCCTGAAATGGATTCGCGGGTCGCAAAACCGATGCTGTGCACAAAGCCATCAAACTGGCCCCAGGTTTTTGACAGTTCGCTGAACATGGCTTCAATTTGCTCATCTTGGCCCACATCACAGTCAAAGATCAAGGTCGAATCAAATTCCTTGGCAAACTCAGTGATTCTGTCCTTGAATCTTTCACCCACATAGCTAAAAGCCAACTCAGCGCCTTGGTTAAAGCAAGCCTTGGCGATGCCGTAAGCAATGGAGCGGTTAGAGAGCACGCCTGTGATCAAGAGCTTCTTGCCACTTAAAAATCCGGTTCTTTGACCCATGTGATGTCCTGTATTTTGATAACTGGGCGTATTTTCTCATAGCTTTGCCCCTGTTTTCCACCAGGGACTGACGGGCTTGCGCTCGCAAAAGGCCTGAGTCGAGATCTCACCGTTCAGGACCGAGGTGGGTGTGTCCGCCGACATGAAGCCCCCCCCTCTAAGAGCTTGTCGGCACTACAATCAAACCTCAAGGGTGTGCCCTGGGCTTAAACGGTCTTTTCAAGCGCGTTGATGCGCTTGGATGGGTACAATTTTCTCTTTTTTTATTTGAGTAATCAATTCTTATGGCTGCCCATCAAATCGTTCGTGTTCACCGCATTTTGGCCCAAAGCCCCTCCGATTTGAGTGGGGTCAAAGCTTTGGTCGAACAAGGTCTGCTCAATCCCAAGGAGATTGTGGCCGTGATGGGCAAGACCGAAGGCAATGGGTGTGTCAATGACCACACACGTAATTTTGCGAGCATGGCCTGGTGTCACTATCTTTCGACCCACTTGGATTGCACGCCAGAGGAGGCCCACCACCGAGTCGCTTTGGTCATGTCGGGCGGCACAGAAGGGGTCTTGTCGCCCCATTTCACCGTGTTCACAAGACAATGGGTAGAGCGTCCCGCACAAAGCAACGCACCTCGATTGGCCATTGGTGTCGCACAAACCCGGGCATTCGAGCCCTGGGAGATGGGGCGCATGGCGCAAATTGAAGAGACGGCACGGGCTGTTCAGCATGCCATGCGTGAAGCGCACATCGAGTCAACGCACGATGTTCACTTCGTTCAAATCAAATGCCCTTTGCTCACCATGGATAAAATCCAAGCCGCTCAGAAAGCCTCCAAAACGGTGGTGACCCATGAGACCTATGAGTCCATGGCTTATTCCAGGGGGGCTTCAGCCCTGGGCGTGGCTTTGGCTTTGGGGGAAGTTCGGGCCGAACTTCTCAGAGATGACGTCGTGCTGCAGAACATGGACTTGTTTTCAGCCAGGGCCTCGGCCTCGGCCGGCATTGAGTTAGAAAACAATGTCGTCTTGGTGCTGGGGATCTCCAAGGCCTCTAGCTCAGAACTCATGATCGATCACACCGTGATGCAAGACGCCATCGATGGTGCGGCGGTGATCGAGCTCTTTGCCAAAACCGCTCTGCCGTGTTTTGGTGCGGCCAAACATTCTGAACCGTTCAAGCTTGTGAACGTCCTGGCCAAAGCGGAGGCCTCGCCCAGTGGTCAAATCAGAGGCCTGCGCCACACCATGCTCGACGACTCCGATATCAATGCGACTCGACACGCACGTGCTGCAGTGGGCGGGGTCTTGGCCAGCATCACGGGTGAGACCGCTTTGTATGTCTCCGGCGGGGCTGAGCACCAAGGACCCGCAGGAGGCGGGCCGGTTTGTGTGCTTTACAAGGCTTGAGAAGGCCTTGCCGTGATCTAATGGCCCCAAAGCCCTGGACTTTATGGCCCGTTTTTTTTGAGCGCCCTGGCTATTTTGGGTAATATGGGGCCAATTTACATTTGAACCACTTTTTCGGAGCTTCGCTTTTGCTATCACTCTTAGATCGACTGTCCTATCGTTTTATGGGGCTTGTCCCTTTGTGTTTCCTACAAGTGTCTTTTGCACTCAATTTGACTGAGCTGCATGAGCCAAGCGCATTGGACACGAAGGCGATCACAAGGCTTGCAAAAGAGGACAGTACAACAAAAGAAAAGGCGCCCAAGGTCGCGCCAATCAAAGGCAATTTGGCCGCGCTCAAACTTTTTGATGAAGTCACCAAAGAGAGTGAAAGAAAACCGGGTTACTTTGATCTCTATGTCAAAGAGGAGAAGGTCTGGCTCTCCATCAAACCGGAACAACTCGATCACCCTTTTTTCTTTAGCGTCAACATCCCAAGATCTGTTGGCGAAAGAGGTCTGTATGGCTCCCAAATGGGCAGTCATTACATTGCCTACTTCCACCGCTCAGGCACGCGCATTCAACTGCTGGCAAAAAATGAAGAGGCGTTTGCACCCGAGAACAGCTTAGAGGCTCGATTTGTGCAGGAGTCCTACTCAGAAAGCTTGCTGGGTTCGGCCGACATTGCCGCGCAACCTAGAACAACCGATCAAGCCTTGTTGATCGATGCCAGCAGCCTGCTTTTTGCCGACATTGCGGGCTACACCACCCAGCTTGACATGGCCTATCGCATGGGCTTTTCTTTGGACAGCAAAAACACGAGCTTTTTCTCAAGTGAGCAATCCATGGCGCTGACCGCCTTAGAGGTCAAAGCGCATTATTTCGTCTCTAAATTGGCCGCGCCCCCTTTGACACCCAGTGCGAGCACCGCAACCCCAATGCCTAGAAATGTGCCCGATCCTAGAAGCCTGTTCGTGCATTTTTATTACAACTTCAAACAGTTGCCCTCCGCACCCATGTTGCCCCGATTGGCCGATGAGCGGGTAGGGTATTTCACCCAAGGTCACTTTGACTACAGCACCGACCTCAAACCCAAGTCCCGTGTGCACGTGATCAAACGATGGCGCCTTGAAAAGACGGACCCAACGCTTTCGAGTTCACCCGTCATAAAGCCCATTGTCTATTGGCTCGACAAAAACATTCCCCCTCAGTACAAGGCCTCAGTGGCCGCGGGCATTTTGGAGTGGAACAAAGCTTTTGAGAAGATCGGCTTGATGGGCGCTTTGGTGGTCAAAGAGCAGGGCGATCAAGACAGCTTCAACACCATGGATGCACAGCACGCATCGGTCCGGTGGTTCACGGGTTCAGACATCGGTTTTGCCATTGGACCGTCGCAAGCCGATCCAAGAACAGGTGAAATTTTAGATGCCGATATCGGCATCTCAGATGTCTTCGCTAGAAGTGCGCGCCGACAAATGCTTGAAGACGTCGGGCCCACCGCCATGGGCCGCGATGCAAGCTCTTCGTGTCTGTTGATGGACCAATTGGCCTATGAATTTGACTTTGCCCAAGACTTGTTGACAGCCAGGGGAGAGCCCATGGCCTCTGGAGACGCGGAAAAGTTGGCCCAAGCCTACATCAAGGACGTGGTCATGCATGAAGTAGGACACACCCTGGGACTGAGGCACAATTTTCTCTCCTCCGCGGCTTACGATTTGGAGCAATTGCAAGACGCAAGCTTCACGCGTGAACGAGGCATCACCGCCTCGGTCATGGACTACACACCGTTTAATTTTGCCTTGGCTCAAAAGCCTCAAGGTGAGTACGTGATGAGCACCTTGGGTCCCTACGATTACTGGGCCATTGAATACGGCTACAAACCCTTCGATCCAAGCGTCGAGTCTCAATCCCTTCAAGACATTGCTTCAAAAAGCACTCAAGTCGAACTCGCCTACGCCAGCGATGAAGACACCTCAGAGGGATCGGGCAGTGTGGATCCTTGGGTCAATCGATTCGATTTGGGGGCCAAGCCGTTGGCCTATTACAGAAAAAGGGTCCAGTTGAGTCAAGAACTTTGGGTGAGACTGCAAAACTTGAACCTTGAAAAGGGCGAAAGTTTTGAGCGACTCACGCGCAGTTTTTTAAGTGGCTTTCGTCCTTTGAATCAAATCGCCCCCCTGGTGGTCAAATACATTGGTGGTGAAAGAGTCCGACGTGTGCGAGCTGGGTTTGGTCAAGCGGTCTATGAGCCCGTCTCAGCAAGTGAACAACGCGAGGCCTTGGTCTTGATCGAGCAGGCCTTCTTTGGGCAGCGCGCCTTTGAGTTCTCTCCTCAACTTTTGAGCTCACTGGCCATCGATCAATTTGAGCGGGCCTCACGCCGCGGGGATCCAAGCGCGCAAAGCTCCGCCGTATCTGTCTTGAACAATGTTCTTGGCGTGCAACGGACCGTCTTGGACGCCTTGTACTCTGAACGCCTGGCCCAGCGGGTGAGCGAGTCGCAATTGAAGCTTGACAAAACAAACGGCCAGTCCAAGGGCAGCGACACTTTGGGCTTGTCTGAAATTTATACCCGCATTCAAGACACGATCTGGATAGAGGCTCGCCTGGGCAAGCGCGTCGAGCTCCTTAGACGCAATTTACAAAAGGAACACCTCCAGCGCATGAGCGCCATGCTCCTTCGCTCCTCCAAAGGCCTCCCCCCCGAGGCGGCAGGACTGATCAGACAAAACGCAAGAAATTTATTGTCCCAGCTCAGTCGCGCCTCGAACAGGCAAAAGCTCGATCCTGAAACGCAGGCGCACTACCTCGATGCCATCAACACATTGAGCGAGTCTTTGAAAGCCAGCATTCAAAGGAGTGGTTTGTGATCCTTCAAGGCTGGCGTCTTTTGAAGCACAGGGCCCAAAAACACTCGGCTTTGCTGCTGGTGGTCTTGACTTTTCTCTCTGGCTTGGTCGCCTTTGAGGTGGGTCTGGGTGTACAAAGTTCGAACACCGGGGTGGCCCCACTCAGGGGCCTCTTTAACGCGCCTGTGCCTAAAGAGTGGTTGGAGAAACCGTATTTGCTCACCTCTTATCAAGAGGATCCCAAGTACTTGGACTCGGCGTCCTCCTACAGCAACAATGAAACACCCTGGACCTATGCGGTCTATGAGCCCCCCCTCAAGTACCACTATCTGAAGCGCCCCTATGCGTTGGAGCCTCGCACGCTTCAAAGCATGCCCCGATTGACCTTTTTCGACAAAGAGGGAAAAGACTTAAAGATAGACCCCAATGCCTTGAAAGACTTGGGCGAAGAAACACGAGGAAAAATCGCCCAGACCGTGTTTGAACTCAAAGTCAAGCCCGGTATTTTGTTTCAGCCCCATCCGGCTTTTTACAAAGACCCACAAGGTGCATGGGTCAACTTAAAGCTCAGCCCCAGTGATTTGAAAGAGATCCATTCTCCATGGGACTTCAACGCCATGGGGACGAGGGAGCTCACGGCCTACGACTACGCCTATGCCATCAAACGCTTGGCCTCACCGCGCATCAATTCACCCGCATTTGGCTTTTTGTCCTCCAAGATTGTCGGCTTTGAGCGCTTTGGCGAGCAGATTCAAAAGGAGAATTTGCGTTTGAAGTCTGCGCTTTCAAAACCTGCTGGATCCGCGTCGCCGCTGCCATGGATGGACTTCAGGCAGCACGACTTTGAAGGC
Source organism: uncultured Burkholderiales bacterium (assembly GCA_903861115.1). GTDB lineage: Bacteria > Pseudomonadota > Gammaproteobacteria > Burkholderiales > Burkholderiaceae_C > Limnohabitans. Next base: position 45,614 of record CAIOTD010000141.1, on the reverse strand, counting down.
GTGAAAGTGATCGATCCCTACACTTTGCAGATCAAGATTTCAGGCCTGTATCCTCAGTTCAAATATTGGTTGGCCATGACGTTCTTTGCACCCGTGGCCTGGGAGGTGGATGCCTTTTATGCCCAAGAGGGCATGGCCAAGAAAAACCTCAGTGCCAACACTTGGCCCGTTGGAACGGGCCCATTCATGCTCACCGAACACGACGCCAATGCTCGGATGGTTTTGTCTAAAAACCCCAACTACCGAGGTGAGCCTTATCCCTGTGAAGGCTCCGATGAAGACCGCACTTTGGGTTTGCTAAAAGACTGCGGCAAGACGATGCCTCTTTTGGACAAGATCATCAGCACACGTGAGAAGGAGGGCACCTCCGTTGCCACCAAATTCATTCAAGGCTATTACGACATGCCTCAAATGGAAAGAGGCGAGCCCGGCATCGCTTACCAAGTCTCCATTCAAGATGGAACGGGTTTGTCCAAAGAGTTGCTTGAGCGCAAGATCCAATTGCCCACCACCATTCAAGTGGGGTTTTGGCACTACGGCTTTAATTGGTTGGATCCGGTGGTGGGCGCTGGAAAAACACCCGAGCAAGCCGCAAGAAACAGAAAGCTCAGACAAGCCATCTCCATTGCCTTTGATTTTGAAGAGTACGTCTCCATCTTTGAAAATTCACGCGCCCAAGTCAATCACTCTGTGGTGGTCCCGGGCCTCTTTGGCAACGATGCCATGCCTTTTAATCCCGTGGTTTTTCAGTCGGATGGGGCAGGGCGATACAAGCGTCGATCGATCGAGGAGGCCAAACGCTTGCTGGCCGAGGCGGGCTATCCGGGCGGTGTTGACAAAGAGACAGGCCAGGCTTTGGTGATCAATTACGACACCCAAGGGGTTGGCCCAGGTGCCAAAACGCGCATCGACTGGGTGAGCAAACAGTTTGCAAAACTCAACCTCCAGTTGGAGGTGAGAAATACCGACTACAACCGCTTTCAAGACAAAATGCGAAAAGGCTCGGCGCAGTTTTACTTTTGGGGCTGGCTTGCAGATTACCCCGATCCGGAAAATTTTTTGTTCCTGCTGTATGGCCCCAATTCAAAGGCCAAATTTGGCGGAGAAAATTCTTCCAATTTTGAAAATGCACAATACGATCACTTGTTTGAAAAAATGAAGGACATGGAAAACACCCCTGAGCGTGCCTCCCTCATTCAACAAATGATGCGCATCATGCAAGAGGAGGCGCCCATGCTCTTTGGTTGGTCGGAGGAGTACGGGGGGGCCTATCACCAGTGGGTCAAAAACGGCAAGCCCTCCAACATCATTCGAGACCAGATGTCCTACTTGAACATCGATCCAGCGCTCAGAGTGCAAAAGATCAGCGAATGGAACCGCCCCGCGGTCTGGCCTTTCCTTTTGATCCCCTTGGTCGTGGCGCTCTTGCTTTGGCCTGCCCTTCGGGTGTGGAGAAAGCGCCAAGACCGCTCGGTGATGGATGGCATGCAAGAGGCGCAGCAAAGAACGCTTGGAGACTTCAAATGATGGGTTTTTTGATCCGTAAACTGGGCTACGGCTTGTTGATTTTGATGGGCATCAATGTGCTCACCTTTGTGCTCTTTTTTAAAGTCAATACACCCGATGACATGGCTCGCATGCAACTCGGTGGCAAACGCATCACCCCGCAAGCGGTTGAGAAATGGAAAATCGAGCGCGGCTACGACAAGGCACTTTTCTTCGAGGAGAAGGCCCAAGGTGTGGACCGTTTGACCCAAACCTTGTTCTTTCAAACCTCAAGACAACTCTTTACCTTCTCCTTTGGCGCCTCTGACGGCGGTCGAGACATCAGCACCGAGATCTTGCGACGCGCGCCCGCGAGTTTGATGCTCGCTTTGCCCTCCTTTGTGCTGGGCATGGGCATCTCGATTTTCATGGCCCTTGTTTTGGCCTTTTTCAGGGGCAGTTATTTGGACTTTTGGGGTACCATTTTTTGTGTGGTGTTGATGTCCATCTCGGCCCTGTTCTTTATTGTTGCGGGGCAATTCCTCCTGTCCAAGGTGCTGCAATGGTTGCCCGTTTCTGGCTTTACTTGGGGGGCAGAGACTTGGCGCTTTCTGTGTTTACCCATCGTGATCTCGGTGCTCTCTAGAATCGGTGGCGAGGTGCGCTTTAACAGAAGTGTCTTTTTAGAAGAAATTGACAAAGACTATGTCAGAACGGCCAAAGCCAAGGGCTTGAGCGAGGTCCAAGTGTTGTTCTCACACGTCTTGAGGAACGCCTTGATTCCGATCATCAGCTCCAGCGTTGCGGTGATCCCCTTGCTCTTCATGGGCAGTTTGTTGGTGGAGTCCTTCTTCTCCATCCCCGGTCTTGGGAGCTATTTGATCGAGGCCATCGGAGCCCAAGACTTTGCCATCGTGCGCTCCATGGTCTTTGTGGGCTCGGTGCTCTACATCTTGGGACTGATCTTGACCGAAGTGTGTTACGCCTGGGCAGACCCGAGAATTCGTTTGCAATAGTGCGCACACCCATGACCCAAGAAGCTGCATTCCCCCACCAAAACTGCTGACCCACAAGACGGCCCCTCATGCAAATTGTCTTTTTATTGATCGATGTTTTTCTCTTCGCACTGGTGCTCTGTGTGGCGGCGTATGTCGTTTATGTGTTCAAGACCCCACCCCTCAAAGACTCTTGGTCAAGGGCGTTTAAGCGGCCCATTTCGGTGGCCAGCAGCATGGTGTTGATGCTCTTTTTGATCGTCGCCTTGTTGGACTCGATTCATCTCAGGCCCCTGTCTGTGCTTCAAGACAGCGCCACCAGTGCGCCAAGCGTTCAATCCAAACAAGGCGAAAAAGCTGCGCAAAAAACGAGCAGTGCCGAACCCAAATCTATTCTGGACCTCTGGCTGCAGCCTTTGTCCGACACGAGAGAGAGAAGTTACTCGGCGCCCTTGGCCATCGTGGGCTTTAAAAAAGAGACCTTTGAGCGAGGGGGGCTCACCGTGCGTGACTATCCCAGGCTTCAATTTGGCGGGGCCCATTTGAAAGACAACACGTCCGATCACATCCAAGATTGCTGGTCTTTGAGTCTTCGTGCTTTCCTCAAGGCCCTTGGGTTCAATGCGGTGTTGGGCTTGGTGGTGCTTGCCTTGACTTGGCTGTTGAGCAACCCACAAGCCCAAAGCATGGGTCAGCTGTTCCAGCATTTCTCAAGCGGGCGAGCCTCTTGGCCCATCAGAACAGCTCTTTTGATGTGTTTTTTGATCACCTTCGCCATCATGTGGGTGATCGATTTATCGAGCCATTACCACGTCTTTGGCACCGATCAGACGGGCAAATCCGTTCTTTTGATCGCCCTCAAAAGCATCCGCACCGCTTGGGTCATCGGCACACTCACCACACTGGTGATCATGCCCGTGGCCCTGGCCTTGGGGATTGTGGCGGGTTACTTTCGAGGTGCAGTGGATGAGTTCATTCAATACATTTACACCTTGCTCGCCTCGATCCCCGATGTGCTGCTCATCGCCGCCACCGTTTTGATGCTTCAAGTCTTCATCGATTCACACACCGGTTACTTCGATTCAGCTCTTCAAAGATCGGATGCACGGCTGTTCTTTCTTTGTGTCATCTTGGCGCTCACCTCATTCACCGGCCTGTGTCGATTGGTTCGGGGTGAGACGCTCAAGTTGCGAGAACTGGAGTACATCCAAGCGGCGAAAGCCTTTGGGGTGAGCACGCCCAGGATGCTCTTGTCCCACATTGCACCCAATTTGATGCATTTGGTATTGATCAATTGCGTGATGCAATTCTCTGGCTTTATTTTGTCCGAAGCGGTCTTGTCGTATGTGGGCGTTGGCGTGGATCCCAACACGGCCAGCTTTGGCGTGATGATCAACACGGCCAGAGATGAGTTGGCCGCGACCCCAGTGGTCTGGTGGACCTTGGTCACGGCCTTTGTGTTCATGTTCTTGTTGGTGATCAGTGCCAATTTACTGGCCGATGCCGTGCGCGATGCTTTTGACCCCAAAACCCGCCTCTTTGCAGGGAGGTCCAAATGACAGGCTTCACCCCCCCCGTGTTGGACGTCAAAGACTTGTCCATGCATTTGTACACCCAAAGCGGTTGGGCTTTGGCGCTCAGCGCATTGGCGTTTGAAATCGAGGCCGGTCAAACCTTTGCCTTGGTGGGTGAGTCGGGTTGCGGCAAATCCATGACCGCATTGGCCCTCATGCAACTCTTGCCCGGTGTCGCTCAAATCACCCATGGGGTGGTCCACTTGAAGGGCGACGATTTGTTTCAATTGTCAGAGCGGCAAATGCAAGCCTTTCGGGGTCGGCGCATCTCCATCATTTTTCAAGAGCCCGCGAGCAGTTTGAACCCTGTGATGCGAATCGGGGATCAAATGCTCGAGGCGCTGAGGTGTCACCAAGACGTTCCTGCCGCGAAGGCCAAAGCGCGCTGCATTGAGTGGCTTGAGCGTGTGGGTTTGAGTGAGCCCGCCAGGCGCTTTGAGCAGTATCCCTTTGAGTTTTCGGGGGGACAACTGCAGCGTGTCATGATTGCCATGGCCTTGGTGAGCGAGCCCGATGTGTTGATTGCGGATGAGCCCACCACGGCCTTGGATGTGACGCTTCAAGCGCAGGTCTTGAAACTCCTTAAAGACCTTCAAGCTGAGCGAGGGATGTCTTTGATGCTCATCACCCATGACTTGGCTGTGGTCAAGGACATGGCACACAGAGTTGCGTTGATGTACGCGGGTGAAATCGTCGAACTGAGGGACGCGAAAGATTTCTTTGAAGCGCCTCAGCACCCCTATTCAAAGTTGCTCATGGACTCCTTGCCAGACTTTGAGCGTCGCGGCAAAGATTTGGCCGCCATCAAAGGTCAGGTTCCACCCTTGACGGGCGAATTCAGTGCGTGTCGTTTTGCACCACGTTGCCCACAAAAAATGCCTGAATGCGAAAGCCGTGCGGTGCCCATGTTTGAATTCAAGGCGAGTCGACTGAGTGGGGTTCGGTGTCTATTGGCGCAAGAGGGGGGTGAGAACTCGACGCGCTTGACGGGCGAAGCGGCTCACAGGGTCCCCCAGCCTACAACGCCCCTTTCAGGCTCGCCCAGCGCAAAACCTGCTCAGCCCTTGTCGTTTGCAACGCAAGACCAGGGCTTGCAAGTCGAGTCCTCTTTGGTGCACGCCCCATCCCATGGGCCCGTGATTTTGGAGGTGAGGGAGCTGCACGTGTCTTACCCTTTGGCGAAACAATGGCTTCAAGCGCCGCGCGCTTTTGAAGCGGTCAAGGGCGTGAGCTTTGACATCGAACAAGGCAAAACCTTGGCCTTGGTGGGTGAATCTGGGTGTGGTAAGACCTCATTGGCCAAAGCCTTGATACAAGTCTTGGGCAAAAGTGCTGATGTTCACGGACAAGTCAGATTGAAGGGACTTGAGGTCTTGAACCAAGGACGCCAGCGCGAGTTGCAAGCCAAACGTGAGATGCAAATCATTTTTCAAAACCCCTTTGCATCCCTCAATCCAAGGATGAGAATCATCGACATTTTGGAAGAGGGCATGAAGAGCCTTCACCCCGAGTGGCACCGAGATCAAAGGCTTTCTGATATCGATGTCTTGCTCGACCGGGTGGGGCTGCACAAAGATGCCCTGCGACGCTTCCCCCACGAGTTCTCGGGCGGTCAGAGACAACGCATTGCCATTGCCAGGGCTTTGGCCGTCAAACCCTCCTTGATCATTTGCGACGAGCCCACCTCGGCGCTGGATGTCTCCATTCAAGCGCAGATCTTGAATTTGCTCAGAGAGTTGCAAGAAAGCTTGGGCGTGAGTTATTTGCTGATCACCCACAACATCAGCGTCGTCTCCTATTTGGCCCACGAGGTTGCCGTGATGCACGAAGGTCTTTTGGTTGAACATGCCAGCGCGGTGGATGTTTTGCACTCACCAAGACACCCGTACACCCAGTCACTGCTCGCCTGCGTTCCTAGAATTTGATATATTCAGCGCCTCATGATGGACTTCGCACAGCACCAGACCTCCACGAGCAAACATGGCTTGGGTTTGGCCGTGGTTGTTGCTTTGCATCTGTTGGGCTTTTATGCCATCGAATCGGGCCTGGCCCATCGATTTGTCAAACACATTCAATCCCCCATCGAGGCGCAATTGATCGAAGAGAGCAAACCCGATCTACCGCCTCCACCACCGCCGCCTCCTGTCAATACCCCCCTTAAAAAGTCGGCTTTGCCCGACTACGTGCCGCCCGTTGAGATCCCATTGAATGCGCCTGCACCCGTGAATGCCATTGCGCAGATCTCCTCCACCCCAAAGCCTGCCGCGCCTGCTGATGTGCCCGTGAGCGCTCAAGCGCCCGTTCCAAGCGTACGAACCGCGGCCGTGATCAATGCCAGCCAAAACTGCGAAACCCCCGTTTACCCATCGGCTTCAAGACGATTTCAAGAGTCAGGAACGGTGCAATTGCGCTTTCACATTGGCGTGGATGGGAAAGTGTTGGAGTCAGAGGTGGAGAAGTCCTCTGGCTACAAGCGACTCGATGAGGCGGCCCGGTTGGCCTTGTCCAAATGCCAATTCAAGCCCGCCACGGTTGACGGCAAGCCCGAGGCCAGTTGGTCAAGCTTGCGCTATGTCTGGAAGATGGAAGACTGACGTTTGACCTGCAAGACATACACCTTAACTCCCTTTTATTCACTTCATTATGAATCACCCCATGCGCTTTCATCTCTGTTTTTCCCCCGTCGGTAAAATGATCATCTGGGCCCAATGTGCATTGGGCACCTTCATGGCCATGGCCCAGACCTCGCCCAGCGCCCCAAGCGTTCCAACAGACAACGCGCAGGATACAGCCCTAGAGGCTTATGGCGTCATGGCCTTGCTGGCGCAGTCGGACTGGGTGGCCAAACTCACCTTGCTGATTTTGATGGTGATGAGCGTGGGCTCTTGGTATGTGATCGTGACCAAATTGATCGACCAAAGTCGCTACCTAGAGCACGCCAAAGAGGCCAAAGAGCGTTTTTGGTTCGCAAACTCTGTACAAGAAGGTCTGCACACATTGGGCGAAAAGAGTCCTTTTCGCTTTCTTGTTCAAACAGGACTGGACGCCAACGCGCCTCAGAAAGGCATCTTGGCGCCCGTTGACAAAGAGGTCTGGCTCAGCATGGTGCTTCAGCGAGGCATGTCGCAAATCCAGTCGGAGTTGCAAAATGGCTTGTCTTGGTTGGCAACGGTGGGCTCGACGGCACCCTTTGTGGGGCTTTTTGGAACAGTCTGGGGCATCTACAACGCCTTGATGAAAATTGGTTTGACTGGACAGGCTTCCATTGACAAGGTTGCGGGTCCCGTTGGCGAGTCCTTGATCATGACCGCCATGGGTTTGGCCGTGGCCGTGCCGGCCGTTCTCGGCTATAACTGGTTGGTCAGGAGAAACAAACTCATCGTGGACCAGGTCAATGCCTTTGGTTCAGATTTGCACTCGGTGCTCAATGCCAAATGAGTCGGTTGCCTTCGTCGCCGCTCTCCATCACCCTTTATTAAAACCGATTGCATATGGCCATTCAACTGAACGAGAGCGCTGAGGACGACGTGATCAGCCAAATCAACACCACGCCCCTCGTGGACGTGATGCTGGTCTTGTTGATCATTTTTTTGATCACCATCCCAGTGGTCACCACCTCGGTGAGGGTGTCTTTGCCGCAAGAGAAGAATGTCGTGCGTGAGAGCAAGCCAGAAAATGTCATCGTTTCAGTCAATGCAAAAGGGCAGATCTTTTTGTACGATGCGCTCATGAATTCGAGCGACGATTTGATGAAAAAACTCAGACCCTATGCTTTGAAGTCGCCCCAGCCTGAGGTTCAAATCAGGGGGGATGCAAATGGAGATTTTGAGTCCGTGGGACGGGTGATGAACGCTTTGCAGCGTTTGGGGTTGACGAAAGTGGGCTTCATCACGCAACCCCAATAAGGCCTCAAGCCAGATCCTACAAAAAAAGCACCATGTTCATCGATCCCTTTCAATCCAGCGCCTTCAAACGAGCACAAAAAGTGCGCTTTGAGCCCGCCCACAACCCAGAGCCTCAAGTGATGATGGACATCAACACCACGCCCTTGATCGATGTCCTTTTGGTGTTGATCATCATGCTGATCATCACCATTCCCGCTCAATTGCATTCGGTCAATTTGAACATGCCTGTGGCGCAGCCGCCAGTCAAAAAGATCGATCCCGTGGTCATCAAAATCACGATTGATGCAAGCAACACGGTGTCTTGGAACGGCAAAGCACTGTCTGACAACCGAGAGCTCGAACCTCTCTTTGATGCACTCCGTCACCAAGAGCCGGCACCCGAGATTCACATTCGTGCTGCGGCCAAGACCCGTTACGGCTCAGTGATCATGGTCATGGCGAGCGCGCAAAGACACGGTTTGAAAAAAATTGGGGTCTTGGGATCGGAGCAGTTTTCAAAATAATTCTTTCGTATTAAGGTTTCGATCTTCAAGCGCCAGCGTTTTAAGCTGCCTTTTTGTTGTAAAAATCTAAAATTTCCTTGTCAGAACACGACATATTTACAAGTCCATTCTTGGCATTGAGAGAAAAACCCGTTAGAATATCGACTTCACGACCAAACGGGCGGGTTTTCACCGCCCGTTTTTTTTGGTCTATTGAAAATTGAACCCAAGCTCAAAAAGAGTTTGGGACGGGCGCAAGAACTTAGATGAAGCGTGATTGACTTTGGCACTGCAAGAAACTGTTGAGCAAATTGTGACCGGGCTCGGTTATGAGCTCGTAGAGATTGAGCGCTCTCAAGGGGGATTGCTCCGTGTGACCATTGATTTGCCTTGGACACCTGAACAAGAGGCCTTGGGCGGTGAGCAATTTGTGACCGTTGAAGACTGTGAGAAGGTCACGCGTCAACTTCAGTTCACCCTAGAGGTCGAAGAAATTGCCTACCAAAGGCTAGAGGTCTCCTCCCCAGGGATTGACCGGCCTTTGAGAAAAGAGATGGATTTTTTGCGTTTTGCAGGTCAAGAAATTGATCTGACGCTTAAAAACCCCATGGGGGCTCAAGCCAATGGTTTGACCTCCGTGTTGAGAAAGAAGTTCAGAGGGGTGCTGGAAAGCACGGATGCTGAAGGGGTGTGGCAGATCGTCTGGAGTGACGCGCCGAAACCCAAACCCGGACAACGGGTCAGTAAGAAAAAAGAGCCTGCTCCTTTGCAGGCCTTGTCATTCAAGCTCGACGAGTTGAAAGAAGCTCGCCTGGCACCGATTGTGGATTTTAAAGGACGTCAGTCCAAACGATGATTTAAGAGGAGTTGTACAACATGAATCGCGAAATGTTGATGCTGGTTGAAGCCATTTCACACGAAAAAAACGTCGAACGTGATGTTGTTTTTGGTGCCGTTGAGCTTGCCTTGGCGCAAGCGACCAAGAAACTTTACCAAGGAGAGGTCGATATTCGCGTCTCCATGGATCGGGATTCAGGCGACTACGAAACCTTTAGACGTTGGTTGGTGGTGCCTGATGCGGCAGGACTTCAAAATCCAGAGGCCGAAGAGTTGCTCATGGACGCCAAAGAGCGCGTTGCCGACGTTGAGGAAGGGGAGTACATCGAAGAATTGATTGAGTCCTTGCCCATCGGTCGCATTGGTGCGATGGCGGCCAAGCAAGTGATTTTGCAAAAGATTCGCGACGCCGAGCGTGAGATGCTTCTCCAAGACTTCATGTCCAGGGGCGAGAAGATATTCCTCGGAACGGTCAAGCGCATGGACAAGGGTGATTTGATTGTTGAGAGCGGCCGGGTCGAGGGTCGCTTGAGACGCTCAGAGATGATCCCCAAAGAGAACTTCAGAAATGGTGACCGTGTGCGCGCGATGATCATGGAAGTGGACACCACCCTCAGAGGGGCGCCCATTATTTTGTCTCGCTCTTCTCCTGAGTTCATGATTGAGCTCTTCAGGCAAGAGGTGCCCGAGGTTGAGCAAGGTCTGCTTGAGATCAAATCTTGCGCCAGAGACGCAGGCTCCAGAGCAAAAATTGCTGTGATTTCACATGACAAACGTGTCGACCCGATTGGGACATGCGTGGGTGTCAGAGGCACACGGGTCAATGCCGTCACCAATGAGTTGGCCGGCGAGAGAGTGGACATTGTGCTTTGGAGCGAAGATCCCGCACAGTTTGTGATCGGTGCATTGGCGCCGGCCAATGTCAGCTCCATCGTGGTGGACGAAGAAAAACACGCCATGGACGTGGTGGTTGACGAGGAAAACTTGGCCATCGCCATTGGTCGCGGCGGCCAAAACGTGCGTTTGGCGTCCGACCTCACAGGCTGGAAGATCAACATCATGGATGCGGCGGAGTCTGCTCAAAAGCAAGCCGATGAAACCCACGGTACACGAACCCTGTTCATGGAAAAATTAGACGTTGATCAAGAGATTGCTGACATCTTGATTGATGAGGGATTCACGTCTCTTGAAGAGGTCGCTTACGTGCCCATTCAAGAGATGTTAGAGATAGAGAGTTTTGACGAAGATACGGTCAACGAATTACGAGCCAGAGCAAAGGATGCTTTGTTAACCATGGAAATTGCTCGTGAAGAAAGCGTTGAGGAGGTCTCTCAAGACTTGCGCGATCTTGAAGGCTTGAATGCCGAATTGATCGCCAAACTGGCCGAGGCAGGCGTGACCACACGCGATGACTTGGCCGATTTGGCCATCGACGAACTGGTGGAAATCACCGGACAATCAGAAGAAGAGGCCAAAACCCTGATCCTTAAAGCTCGCGAACATTGGTTCGTGGGTCAAGAGTGACGGTCATGAAGAGGAACATCACAGATGACCAGTACGACAGTAGCCGAGTTTGCCAAAGAACTCAAAAAAACAACTCAAGTCTTGCTTGAGCAATTGAACTCAGCAGGGGTTGCGAAGACCAGCGAAAGCGATGAGCTCACAGATGCTGATAAACAAAAATTATTGAGCTCATTGCAAGCAGCGCATGGCACGGCGCCTGCCGCCGTTGAGCGCAAGAAAATCACCTTGGTCAAGAAATCGACCAGCGAGATCAAGCAAGCCGATGCAACCGGCAAAGCCAGAACCATTCAAGTCGAGGTTCGGAAAAAACGCACCTTCGTTCAGCGCGATGAGCCCGAGCTCGCCACGCCCGCGCCCGTGGTGGCGGCACCCGTTGCGCCACCGGTCTCCATCATTGACCAAGCCGAGCTTGCTCGTCGTGAGGAAGAGGCCAGAAGACAAGCGGAGTTCATCCGTCGACAAGAAGAGGAATTGGCGCTTAAGCGACTCGAACGTCAAGAGCTTGAAGCCAAAAACTTGAAGGAAGCCAAGGCGCGTGCCGAAAGCCAGGCCAACTTGGCCAATGAGGCTGCTGCGTCCAGAAAATCGTTGGACCCCGTCCAAGCGACGGACAAAGAAGACAAGGACGCCAAAGCAGACCATGGCTTGTCATTGGCCTCCACGGAGGCCCTTGACAAGTTGGTCACGCCCAAGGCCGATACGAATAAAAAGACCCCAGCCAAGGTCGCCGAAGTCGCGACCTCTTTGGTGGACGACAACGATCAGTCTGAGCTGGCTCAAGCGGCCCGTGCCGCCCAAGAAGAATTGGATCGCCAACTCGCCAGTGCCAAAGCTGCTGCTGAGGAAGAGGGCATCCGAGCCAAAGATCTCGAAGCCCGAAGAAAAGTGGCCCTTGACGAGGCTGAAGCCATTCGTCACATGATGAGCACGCCCAAAAAGGTCGCGGTTCCCTTTAAGAAAGAGGAGCCCAAGCCCACCAAAGCCGCAGACGACGGCAAAGGGGCGATCAAAGGCACCCTTCACAAACCCGCTCAGGCGCCTGGAACGGTGGCCGCCGCCAAGGCTGCCCCGGCTGGCACCGTCAGCAAAGATGGCAAAGAGGTCAAGAGCGCCAAATTGTCCTCCAGTTGGGCCGACGAGCAGGCCAAGAAAAAAGAAATCAAAACACGTGGCGACACCTCTGCAGGCAACTCACGCAACGCATGGCGCGGAGGCCCCAAGGGTCGCAGAGACCGCGATCGCGACGAACCTCAAGTGCCACAAGCACCCGTTGAGGCGCGGATCATTGAAGTGCATGTGCCTGAGACCATCACGGTGGCAGAGCTCGCGCACAAAATGGCCGTCAAAGCCTCCGAGGTGATCAAACACTTGATGAAGCTTGGCCAAATGGTCACCATCAATCAGCCCCTGGACCAAGACACGGCGATGATCGTCGTGGAAGAGATGGGACACAAAGCCATCATCGCCGCATTGGACGATCCTGAGGCCTTCACGGAAGAAGAAAACTCTGCAACGCAAGCGCCCTCATTGTCCAGAGCGCCTGTGGTCACGGTCATGGGTCACGTTGACCACGGCAAGACCTCACTGCTTGACTACATCCGACGCGCCAAGGTGGCCTCGGGTGAAGCCGGTGGCATCACGCAACACATCGGTGCTTATCACGTTGAGACCTCAAGGGGCATGATTTCCTTCTTGGACACACCGGGACACGAAGCCTTTACAGCGATGCGTGCACGGGGTGCACAGGCCACCGACATTGTGATTTTGGTGGTTGCTGCCGACGACGGTGTCATGCCACAAACCAAAGAGGCGATCAAACACGCCAAGGCCGCGGGTGTCCCCATCGTGGTTGCGATGAACAAGATCGATAAGCCCGAAGCCAACGTTGAGCGTTTAAAGAGCGAACTCGTGGCCGAGGAAGTGGTGCCCGAGGAATTTGGTGGCGACTCGCCCTTCATTGGCGTGTCAGCCAAAACCGGTCAAGGGGTGGATGACTTGCTTGAACAAGTTCTCTTGCAAGCCGAGGTCCTGGAGCTCAAGGCCCCCGTGGACGCCATGGCCAAAGGCTTGGTCATTGAAGCCAAGTTGGACAAGGGACGCGGACCCGTTGCAACGATTTTGGTGCAATCGGGTACCCTGAATGTGGGCGATGTGGTCTTGGCGGGTCAAACCTTTGGCCGTGTGAGAGCCATGCTTGACGAAAACGGCAAGCCCATCAAATCGGCCGGACCCTCCATCCCTGTTGAAATTCAGGGCTTGACCGAGGTGCCTCAAGCAGGCGACGAATTCATGGTGATGTCGGATGAACGACGCGCACGTGAGATCGCCACCTACCGTGCGGGTAAATTCAGAAATACGAAATTGGCCAAACAGCAAGCCTCTAAGCTTGAGAACATGTTCACCGACATGGCACAAGGCGAGATGAAGTTGTTGCCCATCATTGTCAAAGCCGACGTACAAGGCTCGCAAGAGGCCTTGTCGGCCTCTTTGCTCAAACTCTCTACCGAAGAAGTCAAGGTGCAAATGGTCTACGCCGCTGTGGGTGGGATCAGCGAGAGCGATGTGAATTTGGCGATTGCCTCCAAAGCGGTGATCATTGGATTCAACACGCGTGCCGATGCGGGTGCTCGAAAACTTGCCGAGAACAACGGTGTCGAGATTCGTTACTACAACATCATTTATGACGCGGTGGATGAACTCAAGGCCGCCATGTCTGGCATGTTGACGCCCGACAAGAAAGAAGAAGTCATTGGTTCAGCCGAAATTCGTCAAGTCTTCAGGGTCAGCAAAATTGGCTCCATCGCGGGCTGTATGGTCACCTCGGGTGTCATCCGCAGGACGGCCAGATTGCGCCTTCTTCGCGACAACGTGGTCATCTTCACAGGTGAGCTTGAGAGCTTGAAACGTTTCAAAGACGACGCCAAGGAAGTGAAAGAGAACTTCGAGTGCGGCTTGAACATCAAAGGCTACAACGACATCAATGAAGGCGATCAATTGGAATTCTTTGAAATCAAGGAAGTGGCCAGAACCCTTTAACGTTGACATTGACTTTAAAGGGCTGGGCTCTTTAAAGTCATTGGCCTGAGGGGGCGAAGCTCCTGTGTGCCAAGCCCAAAATTCTCTGCTTGGCGAGTTGGAGGGTTTTGGACATGACTTTGTTTTGTCATTTGTAAGAACGATACTTAAAATTTATGTCAGTTGACCCCTCTGCAAGAGGGGTCCCCATTCGAAACATGCGCAAAAAGACCAATTCAAACCGAAGCTTCAAAGTGGCCGATCAAATTCAGCGAGATTTGTCTGAATTGATCGCCCGTGAGCTCAAGGATCCTCGAGTTGGCATGGTGACCCTTCAAGGCGTAGAGGTCACCCCTGATTACGCCCACGCAAAAATCCATTTCAGTGTTTTGAATGGCGACCCAGCGTTGGCCGCAGAAGGCCTGAACCAAGCGGCAGGCTTTCTTAGAAACGGTCTTTTCAAGCGCTTGCAAATTCACACGGTCCCGACCTTGCACTTTTTGTACGACAAAACGCCTGAGCGGGCGGCTGAATTGAATGCTTTGATCAACCGCGCTTTGCTTGAAAAGGCCAAAGACGACTGACGTGCTTTTTTGCTGTGGTCCTTGATAAAACATCTCCCTTAACTGAACACCCTCAACCCCTTTGAACTCGAACACGCTTGAACACGCTCCCATCGATGCGCCGGCCTTTGCGCAGGGTGCGGTGCGGGCGTCACAAGACCCTTCGTGGTCAGACAGCGGTGTTGCCAAGAAGAAGAAACCCAAAAAAGCTCAAGTCAAGATCAAGCGCCGTTCCCTGCACGGAGTCCTGTTGATTGACAAACCGCTGGGTCAATCGAGCAACCAGGTGCTCCAACGCGTGAAATGGTTGCTCAAGGCAGAAAAAGCGGGTCACACGGGCACCTTGGATCCTTTGGCAACGGGAGTGTTGCCGATCTGTCTGGGCGCTGCGACCAAATTCAGTCAAGTGCATTTGGATTCAGACAAAACCTATTTGGCGGTCGCAAGACTTGGGCAAAACACGAGCACAGCCGACGCAGAGGGTGAAATCACCCAACGCACGGACGCCAGTGGCCTTGATTTGAGTGCCGATGGCCTGTTGCAGGTCAAAGCGGCCTTCACCGGCCCCATTGAGCAAACGCCTCCCATGTACAGCGCCCTGAAAGTGGATGGCAAAGCACTCTACGACTACGCAAGAGCCGGTCTTGAGCTCGACGTCAAAGCACGCCAAGTCACGATCCACACGCTGGAGATGAACGAGTTCAAGCAAATGGATGATTTAAAGTCTGTTTCTGATTTAAGCCATTGGAAACTGGATGAGGCTTTTGCATTGCAAGCCAATGCCGTTGAAGGCACCCGCGCTTTGGCCCTGAAGGTGAAATGCTCCAAAGGGACCTACATCCGCACGCTGGCCGAGGACATTGGCAATGCGCTGGGTGTGGGCGCCCATTTGATTTACCTGCGACGCATTGCCAGTGGAGATTTTGGCATTGACGACTGCATGGACTTGCAAGCCTTTGAAGAGATCGCTCAAGACCAAGAGAGCCGCAACGCCATGGCGCCGATCAAGCCCACGCAGTGTTTGTTGTCGGGTTATGAGCCCATTGAGTTGAATGAATCCGATTCAGCGAAATTTTTAAGTGGTTTGAGACGAAGTGGTGAGTGGCGCGATTGCGATCGCGTGGCCGTCTACGCTCAAAACCCAACTGTTTTACTCGGTAGTGCGCATACAAAGGGGGGTGAGTTGATCCCCGATAGGCTACTGAATCCCCTAGAGATCAATTCCATTTTAGAGAGTTTGTTATGAGTCTTCCAATTCGAAATATTGCCATCATTGCCCACGTTGACCACGGTAAAACCACCATGGTTGACCAATTGCTTCGCCAGTCCGGCACCTTTGCCGACCACGAGAAAGTGGTCGACACGGTCATGGACAACAACGCCATTGAGCGCGAACGTGGCATCACGATTTTGGCCAAGAACTGCGCTGTGAGCTGGGAGGGCACCCACATCAACATCGTGGACACCCCGGGTCACGCGGACTTTGGCGGTGAAGTTGAACGTGCCTTGTCCATGGTCGATGGCGTGGTGCTTTTGATCGATGCGCAAGAAGGCCCCATGCCACAAACGCGCTTTGTGACGAAAAAAGCATTGGCCTTGGGTTTGAGACCCATTTTGGTGGTCAACAAAGTGGACAAGCCTGGTGCCAACCCCGACATGGTGGTGAACCAAGCCTTTGACCTCTTTGATAAATTGGGCGCAACCGACGAACAGCTCGATTTCCCAGTCGTTTACGCATCCGGTATCAATGGCTGGAGCTCCCTTGAAGAGGGTGCGCCTGGCGAGCAGTGGGGACCCGATATGTCTGCACTGTTCAACACCATTCTCAAACACGTCCCCGCACAAAAGGGCGACCCATCGGCCCCATTGCAACTTCAAATTTCAGCGCTCGACTTCTCGACCTTTGTCGGGCGCATTGGGGTGGGCCGCATCAGTGCGGGCACCATCAAGCCACAAACCGATGTTTTGGTGATGGAAGGTCCCGATGGCAAGAGCTTTAAGGGGCGCATCAACCAAGTCTTGAAGTTCCAAGGCTTGGACCGTGTTCAAGTGACCGAAGCCGGTCCTGGTGACATTGTGCTGATCAACGGCATTGCTGACATTGGCATTGGCGTGACGATCACGGATCCACAAAACCCCATGCCTTTGCCCATGCTCCAAGTCGATGAGCCTACATTGACCATGAACTTTTGTGTCAACACGAGTCCTTTGGCCGGGCGTGAAGGTAAATTCGTCACGAGCCGCCAATTGTGGGATCGCTTACAAAAGGAGCTCCAACACAATGTGGCCTTGAAGGTCAATGAAACCGATGAAGAGGGTGTGTTTGAAGTCATGGGTCGAGGCGAATTGCACTTGACCATTTTGCTTGAAAACATGCGCCGAGAGGGCTACGAAATGGGCGTCTCCAAGCCTCGCGTGGTCTTCAAGGAGGTCAACGGCGAGCGCCATGAACCGATTGAGATGGTCACCGCCGACATTGAAGAGCAGCACCAAGGTGGCGTCATGCAAGCCTTGGGCGAGAGAAAAGGTGAATTGGTCAACATGGTGCCCGATGGTCGCGGACGCGTTCGACTTGAATACCGCATTCCTGCAAGGGGATTGATTGGGTTTACCAATGAGTTCTTGAACTTGACGCGCGGTTCGGGTTTGATCTCCAACATCTTTGACGGCTACGAGCCCCACAAAGGTGAAATCGGTGGTCGTAAAAACGGCGTGCTGATTTCAATGGATGATGGCGAAATCTTCACTTACGCTTTGGGCAAACTCGACGACCGAGGTCGCATGTTCGTCAAAGCCAATGATCCGGTCTATGAAGGCATGATCGTGGGCATTCATAGCCGTGACAACGATTTGGTGGTGAACGCCACACGGACCAAGCAGTTGACCAACTTCAGGGTCTCTGGCAAAGAAGACGCCATCAAAATCACGCCCCCCATTGATTTGACCCTTGAGTACGGTGTTGAATTCATTGACGACGACGAGTTGGTGGAAATCACACCCAAGAGCATTCGCTTGAGAAAGCGATTCTTGAAAGAGCACGACAGAAAGCGTTCTTCACGTTCGGCTTAAGCTGTTTTGCTTTGGATGCGAGTGCCTCAATGCGTTGAGGCGCGCTCAAACGGATCCCTTCAAATGACCGCCTCAGGGCGGTCATTTGCTTGAGGGCGGGGCTTGTCTCATCTTTGGTTGGGGTTCTGGGGCTCTTTGTTGGCCTTGTGAGAAGCCCCTTTGAAGAGGTCTCATCAATGAATAATAAATGATTCATTTGATTTATTTTGGTGCGTTATTTAAGCTCATAGATGAACTCATGAGTTAAATAGATAACAAATTTAGATATAAAATCACTTTTTCACCTTATCGGTGCAAAAAATACAACTATTTAAATTAAATGCACTAAAAAAGAGATCATGGACGCCTATAAAACTGCAATTGACGGACTATTTATCATGTTGGGCGCCATTATGGTGCTGGCCATGCACGCGGGTTTCGCTTTTCTGGAGCTCGGCACGGTTCGAGAAAAGAACCAAGTCAACGCCTTGGTGAAGATTTTGATGGACTTTGCGGTCTCGACGATTGCGTATTTCTTCATCGGTTACGGCGTGGCCTATGGCATTGGTTTTTGGGACACGGCAACGGTCCTTGCGGATAAAAATGGCTTTGAATTGGTCAAGTTCTTCTTTTTACTGACGTTCGCTGCGGCCATTCCCGCCATCATCTCCGGCGGCATCGCGGAGCGCGCCAAGTTCAATCCTCAACTCATTGCCACCTTCGTCTTGGTGGGGTTTTTATACCCCTTCTTTGAAGGCATTGCATGGAACCAGCACTATGGATTTCAAGCTTGGCTCAAGGCCTCTTATGGGCAAGAGTTTCATGATTTCGCGGGCTCTGTTGTGGTTCACGCCATGGGGGGCTGGGTTGCGCTTCCCGCCATTCTTCTCCTGGGCGCCAGGTACGGGCGATACGCCAAAGACGGGCGCATCAGCGCACACCCGCCTTCCAACATTCCATTCTTGGCCTTGGGCGCCTGGATCTTGAGTGTGGGTTGGTTTGGCTTTAACGTCATGAGCGCACAAACCATCGACAAAATGAGTGGCTTGGTGGCGATGAACTCTTTGATGGCCATGGTGGGAGGCACCATCGCCGCATGGCTGGCCGGCAAGAACGACCCCGGCTTTGTCTACAACGGCCCATTGGCCGGTCTCGTGGCCGTTTGCGCGGGCTCGGATCTCATGCATCCACTGGGTGCCTTGGTGGTCGGCGCCGTGGCGGGTGTGCTCTTTGTGAAGCTCTTTACCATTGAACAAAACGTTTGGAAAATCGATGACGTCTTGGGTGTGTGGCCCTTGCATGGGGTGTGTGGGCTTTGGGGTGGCATTGCCGCTGGGATTTTTGGGCAAACAGCGCTTGGGGGCTTGGGGGGCGTCTCCCTCACGGCACAACTCATGGGCAGTGCGCTTGGCGTCGTCATCGCTTTGGTCGGTGGCTATGCGGTCTACGGCGCACTCAAAGCCGTTTGTGGACTTAAGCTGAGCGAGGAAGAGGAGCACAATGGGGCCGATTTGACCATCCACCATGTCAGCGCCACACCGGGCAAAGAGAACAGCTGGAATTGATGCCCAGAGCGCTTTGCAGGGGTCTTTGTTGACCCCCTCCAAAGCAAAGGCCTAGCGTGCGTGCAGGCCCCGATGGATCAAAAATCGACCCGTTAAGCCGCGGCCAAATTGGCCTCAGGCACATCGTTGAAGGTGGTTCTACGCAGCTCTCGTCGTTGGTTCAAGTCATAGCGCCGACCTCTGTGCAATGTGCTCCTGTTGTCCCACATCACCATGTCACCCACCTCCCATTGGTGCTCATAGACAAATCGTCTTTGTGTGGCGTGCTCCAATAAGTCACTCAAGAAAATACGCGCCTCAGCAATGGGCCAATCGATGATTTTGTGCGCGTGCACACCCACAAAAAGCACCGATCGTTGAGAACCCGGGTGCTTCATGACCAAGGGCCAAACCGCTGGAGGAATGGCCTTTTTTTGCTCATCGGTGTAGGCATCGTCCCCAAGCACGATTCGGGTATGAAGCGCGTAGTGTTCAGCGCTCAAGTCTTTGATCTCTTGCTTTAAGTTCGCGGGCAAAGCGTCATAGGCCGCTCTGAGGTCGCAAAATTCAGTGTTGCCCCCTTCACTTGGAATCACCAAGGCGTGGAGCATGGAGTAGGCCGCTTTGGGCGACATGAAGGAGCTGTCCGAGTGCCACAGTTGATTGGCAAAGGAGGAGAGGTTCTTGGGGGAGTCGCGGCGATGCAACTCGCCATTCAAGTCCACATTGGAGATGTCGATGAGTCGCTCATCATCCAGTCTTTCTTTCCTTTTAAAGACGCGCTTTAAACCAATGTCCAAGGGGCCAAAGGATTCAGAGAACGCGATTTGTTGCGCTTGGCTCAAGGGCTGGTTTTTCCAAACCAAAACCGCATAGGTGTTCATCGCGGCATTGATGTCTTTGATCTCTTCTTGACTCAAAGGTTGCGTGAGATCGACGCCACTGGCTTGGGCAACAAAAAGAGGGTGCAGGGGTTCGAGTTTTAAGGTCATAAAAAAATCAATTCTTGAATGTCAGCCAGGTCGAACCTTGGGCTTATTCGGGTTGAATTTTGGCGTCCGCAATCACACGGGCCCACTTTTTGATTTCGCTGGCGATGAACTGCTCAAACACCTCAGGTCTGGAGGAGACAATTTCCATGGCAAACTCATCGCTTCTTTTTTTGAGCTCAGGTGTTGCCATGACTTTGGCAATGTCGCTTTGTATTTTTTGCACAATCGCACTGGGCGTGCCTTTGGGCGCAACGAAGCCCAAAAGCGCGTTGACATTAAAGCCAGGCACCGTTTCTTGGACCAGGGAAAAGTCGGTGTTGGGCAGTTTCTTGTCCCCCAGGGTTGCGATCACCTTCATGCGACCCGCCTTCACGTAGGGCATGACCGATAAAAATGGATCCACCACCAAATCGAGTCGCCCCCCCAAGAGTTCGGCATGCGCTTGGGCACTTCCTTTGTAAGGAATGTGCACCACTTCAAAGTTGGCACTTCTCTTTAAAAGCTCGGTGCCCAAATGCGTCGTGGAGCCTGTGCCAGGTGTACCGTAACTCAAAGCGGTCGGATTCTTTTTGGCATAAGCGATCAACTCGGGCAAGGTGTTGAAGGGGGCATCGGGGCGTGCCACCATGGCCAATTGCAAGTTGGCCACCAAGGTGATCGGGGCAATGTCCTTGATGGAGTCATAGGGCAAAGACTTTTGAAAGGACGGGTTGACCACAAAGGCCGAATTGATCATCCCCAAGGTGTAGCCATCGGGCGCACTTTTGGCGACATAATCGACCCCAATGACGGTGCCCGCACCCGCCTTGTAATCAATGATCACGGGTTGACCCCAGATCTCTTGCAACTTTTGGCCAATCAATCGGCCCAGCGTGTCGGTGGGGCCTCCAGGGGGAAAGGGAATGATCATTTTGACCGGCCCTTTGGGGAAGTCGCTCACGCTCAGTGCCTTGTCGGGTGTGGCCGAGAAGGCCACCAGCTGGGACAAGCCCAGCATCAGGGCCACAATAAATTTTGAACTGGAAAGCATTGCGCCAGTTTGAGCGTGTGAGCGTTGAGGGGTCATGTTTTGTGCATCAGAGCGGTCGATCAGGTCGTAAATTATTGCACAGGCCCGTCCCTCCTGGACTCGGGCTAAACCCAAACCCGAACCCGAACTCGAAGAGGCCCGAGGACCCGGTTCAAGGGATGCGTCACCATCGCTTCACAGGCACTTCATTTATACTGTGCTTTTGTCAATGAACCGTCCCCTTATGAACGACACTGTTTTTTCTCCCGCACAGGCCAGCATCCCCAAGTACCAAACCCTTTTGACCGAAAAGGTCTCGGCCCATGTCCTGAAGGTGAGCCTGAATCGACCAGAAGTCTCCAACGCCTTCAATACGCTCATGGGTCAAGAGCTTGAGGACTTGTGGAACAGAATCATTTTGGACGCACAGGGGCTTCGCGCCGTGGTGCTGACCGCAACGGGTGAAAAAGCCTTTTGCGGAGGCGGCGACCTCAAGGAGCGCAACGGCATGACGCGCGAGCAGTGGACGAAACAGCACGAAGTGTTTGAGCGCCAATACTGGGCCCTGCTAGAAGTGCCCATTCCCGTGATCGCCGCTGTGAATGGTCACGCTTACGCGGGAGGCTTAGAGATGGCACTGTCTTGTGACTTTATCTATGCCAATAAAAATGCACGCTTTGCATTGACCGAAGTCACCATTGGCATCATGCCTGGTGCAGGTGGCACACAACTCTTGCCCCGAGCCGTGGGTGAACGACGCGCCAAAGAAATCATCATGACGGGCAAACCCTTTAGCGCCCAAAAGGCCTATGAGTGGGGCTTGGTCAACGAAATTTTTGAGCCAGAAGATGTTCTCATTGAGGCCCTTAAAACGGCTGAAACCATTGCATCCAATGCGCCTCTCTCGGTCAAGCAAGTCAAGAAATCCGTTCGTTATGGCGGACAAATGGAGCTTAAAACCGCCTTTCGCTTTGAGGTCGAGGCCTATAATCATTTGATCGATACCCAAGACCGAATGGAAGGGGTCAAAGCCTTCAATGAAAAAAGAAAGCCCCATTTCCAAGGCGCATAAGTTGCTCGCCTCTTGAACAAGAGACGAGCATTTCCTCCCCCTCATTATTTTTTTATCGGACCCAGGCCATGAGCAGCATTCAAAGAGACATCATCGTGCGTGAAGTGGGACTCAGAGATGGTTTGCAAATTCATCCCACTTTTATGCCAACGGCGGATAAATTGACGTGGATTCAAAATGAATTCCAAGCCGGTGTGGGCGAGATTGAAGTCACCTCGTTTGTGCCCCCGAAATTGATCCCCCAATTTGCCGATGCAACAGAGGTCTGTCAAGGTGCTTTGAAACACAAAGACTTGGTGGTGAGCGCTTTGATTCCCAATTTAAAGGGTGCACAACGCGGCATCGAGTTGGGTGTAAGAAAACTCAACTACGTGGTCTCGGTGAGCAAAACTCACAATCTTAAAAACGTGAGAAGAGAGCGCGACGCCTCTATGCAAGACTTCAAGGCCATTGTGGACTTGATCAAAACATTGCCCCAAACACAGCGCCCTTTGATCGGCGCGGGCTTGTCCACAGCCCTTGGCTGCTCCTATGAGGGAAAAATTGCGGTCACTGAGGTGGTTTTGTGTGCCGAGCAGTTGCTCGACGCAGGGGCCGATGAGATCGTGGTGTGCGACACGGTGGGGTATGCAGATCCCGCTCAAACGCGCGCGGTGCTGAAGGCGGTGTTGGCCGTTGCAGGACGTGTGCCCGTTGCGGCACATTTTCATGACACCCGAGGCACGGGCCTGGCCAATGTGACGGCGGCCCTGGATTGTGGCATCCAGTATTTTGATGCCTCTTTGGGCGGCCTTGGGGGTTGCCCCTTTGCGCCGGGTGCAAGCGGCAACATTGTGATGGAGGACTTGTGCTTCATGCTCGACGCCATGGGCCTCAAAACGGGGGTGAATTTGGATGCCCTTTTAAGCACCCGAGAGGCCATGTCAAAAAGCCTCTCCGATTTAAAACTCTATGGTCAACTGGCCAAAGCGGGCTTGCCCAATGGATTTGTGAGCACGTATCAGGCTCAGGCCGCTTGATCGCCTAAAAAGCAGCCTTTTTTTCAAGCACGCTCCTGAAAATCAAAGCCGCGAATGCTCAAAAGACGAAGCGCTTGTCGGGTCAACGCGTCTTGTGCTTCATGGCGCGCTCCACCTCGCGCTTGCCTTCTCGGTCTCGGATGGTGTCTCGCTTGTCGTGCTCGGCCTTGCCTTTGGCCAGCGCAATTTCACATTTGATCTTGCCATTTTTCCAGTGCAAGTTCAAGGGCACCAGGGTGTAGCCCTTTTGTTCGACCTTGCCAACGAGGCGTCGGATTTCATCCTTTTTAAGGAGCAATTTCTTGGTGCGAGTCGCGTCGGCGGTCACATGGGTTGAGGTGGTTCGTGTGGGGTTGATTTGGCAACCAATCACATACAGCTCCCCCTCACGGATCACCACATAGCCATCGGTCAGCTGCACCTTGCCTTCTCGAATGGCTTTGACCTCCCAGCCTTGAAGGACCATGCCCGTTTCAAAGCGCTCTTCAAAGAAATAATTGAAAGCGGCCTTTTTGTTGTCAGCAATGCGAGAGGGTAATTCTTGTTTTTTTGTCATGAAAGGGAAAGAAGGGTCAAAAGCCTGCGCTTATTCGTACAATGGCACGGGAAAATCGTTTTTTTAGTTTGTCTGTGGGGAGTAGGGCCTTTGGCCTTTACATATGAAAACCATCCATAAATCAGTGCTCATTTGGTTCAGTGCCGAGGAGATGTATAACTTGGTCACCGATGTGCCCAGTTATCCACAATTCTTGCCTTGGTGCGAACAGGCCTCTATCATAGAGCATCACGAGCACGGGGTCACGGCAGAAATTGGGATGTCCATCGGTGGCTTCAAAAAAGCGTTCACCACCCACAACACTCACGTTGAGGGCCGTGAGGTCAAAATCAACTTGGTCAAAGGCCCCTTCAAAGAACTCAACGGGCTTTGGCAGTTTCATCCCTTGGGCACCGAGCGCGCTTGTCGCATCGAGTTGCAACTCAATTATGACTTTGAGAGCATGTTTGGCGCTTTGGTGGGCCCCTTGTTTGACAAAATAGCAGGCACTTTGGTCGATGCCTTTGTCAAACGCGCTGAGCAAGTGTATGTCAAATAATGCGCCCGAGACCGTCGGCATCGAGGTGATCTGCGCCCATGGCTTCAGAAGCGTGGCAGAGCAGCACTTTCAAGTCCCCGTGGGCACCACCGTCTTTCAAGCCCTTCAAAAGGCCCTCCAAATGGGGCTGGTTTTAGAAATCGGCCCCGTGGTGTTGCAAGCGCGTGGTGAGGGATCCGCCGAAGTGCTTCAATTGAAGCTTGAAGAGCTCGTTCAAAGCGCTCAGTTGTTTTTAAGCGTGTGGGGCGAGCCCTGTGGGCTTGAAACGCAGCTCGAGCACAACGCTCGCTTGGAGCTCACCAAGGCCCTCAGAGTCGACCCCAAAGTGGCCAGACGCGAGCGCTTTAAAAAACAAGGCACCAAAGGGGCCGGCTTGTTTGCCAAGATTCGGGACGGGGCAAAGGCCGGCTATTGAGCGGTTGTTCGCCCAATTAAAGGCCAGTCTTTGGCTGAACACATCACGTCTTCACACCCTGTCAGTTGGCCTTTTGGGCACACATTGGCCGTTTTCAAGCATGGCACAGACATTGCGCATAACCGTGGACCGGGCAAAAAGCCCTCTTTGACGCCATCACAGGCGGCAAGGCTTTGCCTATTTTTCACCAATGGCTTTTGATCTCAAAGCCCCAGTGAATTTGCTACACATTTGGAGAGCGTTCATGAGCCTGAGTTTCAACACCGCAACAACCCATATTTTGAGTGGACATCTGTCGGACACCCAGAGGAGCAACCAAAGTGCCAAACAACTCTTTGCGAGCTTGAAATCGGGAGACTTGGCCGGCGCTCAAAAGGCCTTCACGCAGTACTCAAGCACCCAAGGGGGCAAGTCTTTGATGCAAAGCATGAACTCGACTTTTGCCCAACTGGGCTCGGCTTTGAATTCAGGCGACTTAAAGAGCGCTCAAACCCTGGCCTCAGGCTTGCAGGGCGGTCAAGCCTTGGCGAACGCTTTGACCACGAGTACATCCAGTGGCAACAGCGCCAATGCCTCCAAAGGCTCTAAACCCAATCCACAAGCGATTTTGAACAGCATCAAAACACAGACCAGCCTGAGCCTGTTTGGCGTCTTGGATGGCTTGGATCAGTCCTCCACGACAGGCACGGACTCCCTCTCAAGCCTCATGGGCTTGGGTAAAAACATCAACACCTTGGCCTAAGCGCCACGCCGACGACCCAAGACACACCAAAGCGCTCGCTCTCAAGCCAACGCACCGCTTTCAATGCCCCTCAAGGGGTCTCAAAGTTTTTACCGAATTCTGCGGGCACATCAGGGCCCCACAGGTAAAAAGAGTCTTGAGGAGGGTGATTCTTAGAGGGCCAATCATGGTCATGCGGCACAAAATCAATGTCATAAGAGTATTCGACATAACTGCCCCATGGGTCTCTTGTGTAGCGAAAATAATTGGACCCCAGCACATGTCGACCCACACCCCAGCCATAGGTGTGACCGGCCTCGTTCATTTGCTTCATCCCAAGACCGACCTTGTCAATGGACTCGACCGTCCAGCTGCTGTGGTGAAAGCCGTAGTTTTTGTCTCCCAAGAAAGCGAGCAAATGGTGATCACTGCCGTGTGGCGAGTGCATGAAAGCAATGCCCAACTTCTCCTCACCCGATGAATCCGATAAGCGCAGACCCAAAACTTCAGCGTAGAACTTCAAAGACGTTTCAACGTCTTTTGTAAAAATCAAAACATGCGACATGTACAAGGGGTGAACCTGGTCCACTTTGGAGCTCGCGGGCGCTCGACCAAAACCCGAACAAGCGGGCTCAAAGACTCTTGGGGCTTGGCTTGAGGGGGAAGACTTTTGCGCAACCTTGATCTCCACCGCAAAACCGTCGCTCGACTCGATCCAAATGCTGTTGCTTGATGGGCCGTGAAGGGGCGCAACACGTCGCACGCCAAGGCGATCAATGTGCTCGTTAAAGGCTTGCAAGTCTTCGGCGTAAATACCAAATCTCAAGCAAAGAAGACGCTTCTTCATGCCCTTGATCAAGGTGGCATAGCGGTGCGGATTGTTGTGAGCGTAAAGCGCGACTTGCTCGCCTTCATCCACAACCCGCAAGCCAAAATCGGTATAGAACTTTTTGGCGTCCTCTAAACTGGGCACCTCAAGCACATACTCATCCAAAGAGTGAACAGCAAGCACACCCGGTCTTTTGGTTTGAGCCATCAAAGATTGCGTCATTTTTTTTGATCTTTCAAAGCGTCATATTGTTCATTCAAGCTCAGGCAAATGATGGCATTCGCCCAAAATCAAACCCCTGCAAAGGGCGCCAATCCGACCCGTTTGCCAAAGGTGTGAATATATCGTCACGAGGCGCCTCATGCCCCTAGGACTTACCTTAAGAGGCCTGGGCGTTTTCAGGTGAATTTGAGCGCTCTAGAGGACAGCCCCGCGCGTTGCAGGACGCGCCCGTCCTAGAGGCTAACAAAGGAGCGCATGAGCGCTTCGTTTTGAGCCAACTCCTTCACCCCAGAGGTGTGCACAATCTCTCCTCGTTCGAGAACGTACACGCGATCAGCAACCCACTGTGCAAATTGAAAATTTTGCTCACTCAATAAAACGCCGACACCACGGCGCTTTAAACCCAGGATCATCTCCCCCATTTGCTCCACCATCAAAGGCGCAACCCCTTCAGAGGGTTCATCAAGCATGATCATCAAGGGGTTGCCCATCAAACTTCTGGCCACGGCCAGCATTTGTTGCTCACCCCCACTCATTTGAGCGCCCAGGCGATCAGGCATTTTTGCCAAACTTGGAAACAACACGCCCAAGCTCTCGATGTCCCAAAACGGCGCCTCTTGACCCTCTGGAAAAAATCTCCTGTCTTGCCTCGCAACACTCAAATTCTCAAGGACCGTGAGATCTGTAAAAATCCTGCGATCCTCGGGCACATAGGCCAAGCCCCGCTTTGCCATCTCGAAGGGCTCGAGGTCCCTGTGATCGCGACCGAGAAATGCCACGGTCCCTGATTTTTTAGCGACCAAGCCCATGAGCGTCTTGAGCGTGGTGGATTTGCCCGCACCATTTCGCCCCATGAGAGCCACCACTTCGCCACGCTTGACGTGCAAATTGACGTCAAACAAAATTTGCGCGGAACCGTACCCTGCACACAAATCTTTGCATTCAAGAAAAATGTCCGCGCTGGTGTGCGCGAGGCCGTCTTGTTGTGTCTTCACCATGCGCTCTCTCGAGGAAAAGATCCGCCACCCAAATACACCGATTTCACCAAGGTGTTTTCTCTGATCTCCTTGGGCGGGCCTTGGGCGATCAGTTCGCCTTGCGCCATGACCAGCACCCGATGGGCGTGTTCAAAGACCACATCCATGTTGTGCTCGGTGAACAACACGGCAAGTCCGTTTTCAGTGTCACGTCTGTCGTTGACCAATTGATGGGTCAAGGCCATGAGATTGTTTCTCTCTCTTGCCGACATGCCAGCGGTGGGTTCATCCATGAGCAAAAGCGTGGGGGCATTGGCCAATGCAATGGCCAACTCCAGGCGTTTGACATCGCCATACGCCAAATTTGCACAGGGTTTGTCTGCCTGGGTGTGCAAATCAACGCTTCGCAAAAGCTCAAGGGCTTTGTCACGTTGGTAATGCCTTGCACTTTGCCAAAATGAAAACAACTTTGCGTGGGCCGATAGCAGGGCCATTTGAACATTTTGTGCCAACGTCAAAGAGCCAAAGGTTTGAGCGACCTGAAAGGTTCGACTGATCCCCGCTTGCCAGGTTTGCCTTGGGGAGCATCCGATGATGGATTGGGCCTTGAATTGAATGTCACCACGATCGGGAAGAATTTGACCATTGAGCATGTTGAAGGTGGTGGATTTGCCCGCCCCATTGGGTCCAATCAAGGCGATCATCTCGCCCCTGTCAAGGCTAAAAGACAGGCCACTGACCGCACGGTTGGCGCCGTAACTTTTTTCAATCCCCTTGACGACAAGCAAACTCATCTTTGCGCCCCATCTTTGCTTGCAAGGTGCCACGGCCACTGGGTCCCTTGGAACAATCCCATCAAACCCTTTGGAAAAACCAAGACCAGCAGCAAAATCACCGCGCCAAAACAAGCTCGCCAATATTGAGTTTCACGAACAATCGTGTCTTGCAATGCAGTAAAACTGAGCGCACCCAGCACGGGACCCAAGAGGGTATGCAGGCCCCCCAAAAGAACCATCACCAAGGCGTCCACAGATTTCGAGATGCCAAGACTGTCAGGCGAGATGCTGCCTTTTGAAAAAGCAAAAAGAGCACCGGCAAGACCCGCAAAATAACCTGACACGGCAAAGGCCGTCCATTGCAAGGCCTTGACATCCATGCCAATGGCTTGCGCTCTCAGGCTTGAGTCACGAACACTTCTGAGGGCCAACCCAAAAGGCGCGTCAATGATTCGCCTGAGAATCCATAAGGAGAGCACGACCAAGGTCAGGGTGAGGTAATAGTAATTCGACTTCAAAGAGAACAGGTCACTGGGCCAAATGCCCGTCAATCCGTTGCTGCCTCCCGTCAAGCTCTCCCACTGAAAACAAATGGACCACAAAATTTGCGCAAAAGCGAGTGTGAGCATGGCCAAATACACGCCGCTCAGTCTGACGCAAAACCACCCCATGGCGGCGGCAAACAGCGCTGTGATCAAAGGGGCAAAAACAAGCGCCCATGCCATGGGCATTTGCCATTGAAGCACCATCAAACCCGACGCATAAGCACCCAGGCCAAAAAAAGCAGCCTGCCCAAAGGACAGCATCCCGCCAGGCCCCATTAAAAAATACAAACTCAATGCAAACAGTGTGGCCGTCAACACATCGATGGCCAAGACCGTGCTGTAAGCCGAGTCTTGTGTCAGTGTCGGAATGAAAAACAAGAAAACAATCGCGCTCGAGCACAGCCAAAGGGGAGGGGTGAGACGCCACTCGCCTGTGAAGACGCTCGTTGCGTGCTCCCGATTTTTGAGGTCTTCAGATCCCATCAAGCCCCAGGGCTTGAAGATCAAGACCAAGGCCATGACCAAAAACTCAGCCACCAAGGTGAGCTTTGAAAACGCAAAGGACAGGCCTGCCAACTCCACCGTTCCAATGGCGATGCAAATCGCTTTGATTTGCGCAATCAACACCGCTGCTGCATAGGCACCAGGCAAAGACCCCAGGCCGCCCACCACCACCACCACAAAAGCTTCGCCGATGGTGAGCATGTCCAGGTTCAAATTGGCGGGCTCTCTTGGCAGCTGCAAGGCACCGGCCCAACCCGCCAAAGCACAACCCAAAGCAAAAACGGCTGTGAACAATTTGCTTTGCTCAACACCCAAAGCGCCCACCATTTCTCGATCTTGACTGGCGGCCCTGATCAACACCCCAAAATGCGTTCTCTTGAGCATCCACCACAGCAGACACAAAACAAGCGGACCCATCACAATCAAAAAAAGATCATAACTGGGCACACGCCGCCCCAAGATGTTCACCGCACCTGAAAGACCGGGTGCCCGAGCTCCCAGCAAATCCTCGGCGCCCCAAAGCCAAAGGGTGGCATCTTTAAAGATCAAAACCAAGGCAAAGGTGCACAAGAGCTGGTAAATTTCAGGCGACTTGTAGATGCGACGCAAAAAAAGGATCTCGACCCCCGCACCGAGGACCCCCACGATCAAACCCGTTAAAAGCACCAGGGGCCAATAACTCCAACTCAAACCCCATCGGCGTCCAAGGCCCTCGGTCAAGGCGTAGGCCACGTAGACCCCCAGCATGTAGAAAGAGCCATGGGCAAAATTGACGATTTTCGTGACGCCAAAGATCAGCGATAAACCCGCCGCCACCAAAAAAAGGGTGCTGGCTTGTGCAAAACCATTTAACAGTTGAACTGCAAAAGAGGACGCATCCATTGCCAAATTCAATGCAAAATCATGCAGCAATTAAAAGATTTTTTTTGCATTCAGTCCGGTGCACGTAGTTTTTTGATCTCATCGATGCTGGGCTGAAAGCGAGAACCGTCCATGTAGCGGTAATCGACCATCACCCCTTTACCGTGGTCGTTTTTGATTTTGCCCACAAAGGCACCCATGGTGGATTGGTGGTCCTCAGATCGAAAGGTCACTTTCCCAAAAGGCGAGTCAAATTGAAGCCCTTTGAAGGACGTGATCAAGGCCTCGGTTTGTGCGCTTTTGGCTTTTTTAACGCCCTCTGCAATGGCTTTGATGGTCATGTAACCCACGACCGAACCCAGCCGTGGATAGTCGCCATGGCGTTTTTGATAAGCGCTTAAAAAAGCTTTGTGTTCGGGTGTTTCAATGTTGCTCCAAGGGTAGCCTGTGACAATCCAGCCGTTGGGCGTTTCATCTTTCAAGGCATCTAAATACTCGGGCTCACCCGTCAACAAGCTCACCACCTCGCGCCCTTCAAACAACCCCCTTGTGTTGCCTTCTCGGACAAACTTGGTGAGATCCGCGCCAAAGAGCACATTGAAGAGGGCATCTGGTTTGGTGTCCGCCAAGGCTTGGGCCACAGGACCTGCATCAATTTTTCCAAAAGCGGGCGCTTGTTCACCCACGAACTCGACATCGGGTTGTGCATTTTTTAAGAGTTGCTTGAACGTGCTCGCTGCCGATTGTCCATATTCATAATTGGGATAAACAATGGCCCAACGTTTTTTCTTGAGTTTGACCGCCTCGGGGATCAACATGGCCACTTGCATGTAGGTCGACGCG
Source organism: uncultured Burkholderiales bacterium (assembly GCA_903861115.1). Taxonomy (GTDB): domain Bacteria; phylum Pseudomonadota; class Gammaproteobacteria; order Burkholderiales; family Burkholderiaceae_C; genus Limnohabitans. Next base: position 14,763 of record CAIOTD010000141.1, on the reverse strand, counting down.
CGAAGTCTGAACGTGAACCGATTGCCTCCTTGCCAAACCATCTTATCGGTCAAGGGCTCACTGGCCAAGAAGAAGACTCGACGCTGTTTTGCAAAATCCGCGACCGCGAGGCCAATGTTGGACAAAAAGGTGCCCGCCAAAAGATCAACCTTTTCTCTTGAGAGGAGCTCCTCTGCAGCTCGCACCGCATCCCCAGGGTTGGCGTTGTCATCTCTTGTGATCAATTCAAATTTATTCGCGTAACCAGAGCCCGGCGCATTGATCTCCTCCAAAGCCAACTCCATGCCCTTTTTATAGGGCTCTAAAAATGCGGGTTGCGCTTTGTAGCTATTGATCTCGCCAATTTTGATCGTGTTTTGAGCAAGCAGGCTCGAGGAGCTGATCAAAGTGGCCAAGGCCAACAGGGTCTTGAGGGTGGGAAGCAATAATTTCATGTTTGAAACTCAAAAAAATACATTAAAAAGTGTCTAGCCGTGTCTCTTTTGTCCAAAGGACACGGCCCTTCTGGAGCGGGCGTCTTGGGGCGTCTTGGGGCGACTCAAAGCGTGCTCACCGGGGATCATGCATTCAAGGCGTCCAACAATTCAGTTTCCATCTCTATTTGAATCTTGTTTTGCTGCAAAGCAGCGCCATCGATCAAAAAGGTGTCCTCCACCCGCTCGCCCAAGGTGGTGACTTTGGCCAAGAGCAGATTGATCTTGTGTTTCGCAAGGATCAGCGCCACGCTGTAGAGCAAGCCCATGCGGTCGCTGGCTGAAATGTTGAGCAACCAGCGCTGCGCTTTTTCATCGGGCATCAAGGTCACGCGAGGCTGGATGGGGAAGTTTTTCACGCGCCTGGACACGCGTCCTTTGCTCACACGAGGCAAGGCGGTCACATTGATCAAGGTCTGCGTCAAGTCATGCTCGACCATGTAAATGAGTTCTCGGTAGCGCTCTTCAAGCATGTCGCACACGACTTGAAAGGTGTCCAAGGCAAAGCCATTTTTAGCCGTGTGCACTTTGGCATCCAAGATGCTGAAGCCGGCTTGGTCAAAGTAGCCGCAGATGCGTGCAAACAGGTCGGGCTGATCGGGCGTATACACCATCACCTGTAGGCCTTCGCCAGCGGTCGAGAGCCGTGCACGAACGACGGTCGACGAGGGCAGTGTTTTGCTGGGCAAATCCTCGTTGTGTGTCTGCGCACCTTTGGCCAACTCCTCTTGGATGAAAAGATTTCGACTCAATTGCCGGGTGTGCCAAGCAATATCGGGCGCATCGTGGCGCATGAAATAACTCACATCCAAATTGTTCCAAAGGTTCTCATGGGCATCAAAGGGCAGGGCATACAAGGCCAAGAGGGCCAAGGCCTCTCTTTTGCGTGTTTCCACTTCGGCGCTGGCATCGGGTGCTCTGCCGCCCAAAGCCCTGAGGGTTGAGCGGTACAAATCCTCTAGCAATTTGCCCTTCCACGCATTCCAAACTTTGGGGCTCGTGCCTCTGATGTCGGCCACGGTCAAAAGATAAAGCGCCGTCAAATTGCGTTCATTTTTAACACGCTTGGCAAAATCAAAGATCACATCCGGATCACTCAAATCGAGTTTTTGAGCAATGTGACTCATGCTCAAGTGCTCACTGACCAAGAACTCGATGAGCTTCATGTCTTCTTTGGCGATTTGGTGGTCTCGACAAAACTTTCTCACCTCCACCATCCCGAGCTTGGAGTGGTCTCCTCCGCGACCCTTGGCGATGTCATGAAAAAGGGCGGCTGCGTACAAAATCCAAGGTTTGTCCCAGCCCGAGGCAAGTTGGGAGCAAAAGGGGTATTCGTGGGCGTGCTCAACAATGAAGAAACGACGAACATTCCTGAGCACCATCAAAATGTGCTGATCGACCGTGTAGACATGAAACAAGTCGTGCTGCATTTGTCCCACAATGCGCCTAAAGACCCATAAATAACGGCCCAAGACAGAGGTTTGATTCATCAAGCGCATGGCGTGCGTGATGCCTGCGGGCTCTTTCAAAATCTTTAAAAACCGTTCCCGATTGACCGGGTCTTTTCTAAAAGCGGGCCCCATCACAGAGCGGGCGTTGTACAAGGCCCTCAAGGTCTTGGCCGATAGGCCCTTGATGCCCACGGTCGTTTGGTACAGATGAAAGGTCTCCAAGATGGCATGGGGTTCATTTTGGTAGAGGTCATCCGAGTTGACTTCCAGCATGCCCGCTTTTTCCGAAAACCGTTCATTGATGGGCTTGGGCACATGCGACAAATCGTTGGGATTGAGCTTTTCTTCGATGTTCAGCAGCAAAATTTGATTGAGCTGCGTCACCGCTTTGGCACACCAGTAATACTCCTTCATCAAGGCTTCACTGGCAGCGCGTGCATTTTTGGCTTCATCGGCAACACTCGCCAAGCCCAAATCGCTGGCCACTTGAGCTTGAAAGTCAAAGATCAAGCGATCCTCTCGTCTTTTGGCGACCAGGTGCAAGCGTGTGCGAATCAAATTCAAGAGCATTTCGTTTTTCTTGATTTTTTTCGCCTCAAGCGCAGTCGCTAAACCATTCTTGGCCATTTCATCCCAGCTTTTACCAAACCCACAAGCCTTGGTCAGCCACAGCAGGATTTGCAGATCTCTGAGACCCCCAGGGGACTCTTTGCAATTGGGCTCCAAGGAATAGGGCGTGTTTTGGAACTTGATGTGGCGCTGATTCATCTCCAGGGTCTTGGCAATGAAAAAGGCCTTGGGGTCGATGTCTTTGAAGAAGTGGCGTTGAAAATGCTTGAACAGCGTCTCACTCCCACCAATCAAGCGCGCTTCGAGCAAGGAGGTCTGTATCGTGATGTCGGTTCTCGCCTCGCTCAAACACTCTTCCAAGGACCTCACGCTCGAGCCAATCTCAAGCCCACAATCCCAGCACAGACCAATGAATTTTTCAACTTTGCGCAGGGTTTCTTGGTGTGCCTCGTTCTCTAAGGTGTCTTCAAGCCCACTTGGCAACAACACCAAGACATCCACGTCCGAGTATGGGAAGAGTTCACCGCGTCCGTACCCACCAACGGCCACCAAGGACAAGGGCTCACCCAACTCGCACTCGGCCCACAAGGCACACAAGGTCTTGTCGGTCAATTTGGCCAAATCTTGCAAGGCCTTTTTGACCACAAGGGCCGATCTCAACTGTGCTTGTTGTCGCAACTCATCAAGGAGACGGTTTTTGTTGACTTTGTAAGCGGCGGGTGAGTTCATGGCGGTCATTGGATGGGAGCGCTGCGCTTGCTAGCACTTGGTGCTTGTCACAAAGGAGGGCAAAGGCGGGTAGGCATCCGACAAGGTGAGCACTTCAAAGCTAGTGGGCGTCACCAAAATGGTGTGCTCCCATTGCGCCGACAAAGAGTGGTCGCGGGTCACAATCGTCCAGCCGTCCCCAAGCTCCTTGATATCTCTCTTGCCTGCATTGATCATCGGCTCGATGGTGAACGTCATGCCCTCTTGCAAGACCTCCAAGGTGCCAGGTCTGCCGTAATGGAGCACTTGGGGCTCTTCATGGAAATTCAAACCAATGCCGTGTCCACAAAACTCTCGCACCACCGAGAACCCATTGCTCTCAGCGAACTTTTGAATCGCAAAGCCAATGTCACCCAAATGAACCCCCGGTTTGACCTTCACAATACCATGCCACATGGCCTCATAGGTCAGTTGACAAAGTCGTTTGGCCACAATGGAGGTCTCTCCGAGCAAAAACATGCGACTCGTGTCTCCGTGCCAGCCGTCCTTGATGACCGTGATGTCGATGTTGACAATGTCACCCTTTTTCAAGGCCTTGTCATTGGGAATGCCGTGACAGACTTGGTGGTTGATGGAGGTGCAAATGGACTTTGGGTAAGGCGTGTAGCCCCCGGGTGCATAGTTCAATGGCGCGGGGATGGCCCCTTGGACTTGCGTGATGTAGTCGTGCGCCAATTGGTCGAGTTGGTTGGTCGTGACACCTGGCACCACGTGGGGCGCCAAATAGTCCAAGACTTCGGAGGCGAGTCGACCAGCAACTCTCATGCCCTCAATGCCGTTTTGATCTTTGAATGTAATAGCCATGGCTCTATTATCTCAGGCTTAAAAGCCCTTTTTGGATCGCGGCAATAGACATTTCGTGATCTTGAAGCGTTTTTTTCAAAGAAGACCTTGCGGTCAATGCGATAAAATGCCCCCATGCAAGGGGCAACCGTGCCTTTTCAAGAGAATTCCATTGGCCCAACATCACTTTGCGTGTTTCAGTTTTTTTGGGAACATTTTGAATCAAGCCGCGACCCTGTGACCCCCCATTTCCTTTAAGGCCTCCCTTTGACTCACCATTTAACTGCCTTTGAGAGCTTGAGCGATGATCAAGCCTTGTCAAACTACAGACGACTTCAACGCCTTCAAGAGCTCCAAGCGATTGACCCCAACATCACCGATCTTGTGGTGAGCTCCCTTGACTGGGTGCTCACCGACAAAATCGCCGCGCCTGAACTCAAAGCGTCGCTGGCCCTCTTGCTCAATGCAAAAGAGCTCGATGCAAGCCATCAGGCCTTGACGGATCGGTTTTCTCATGAACTTTGGGTCTGTCCACGCATCGGCACGGTTTCACCCTGGTCCTCCAAAGCCACGGACATTGCAAAAAATTGTGGATTTGATGTGCAGCGAATTGAGCGCTTGACCACCTACCGGTTGGGCTTTAAAAAGCCACCCGTCTCCAAAGGACAAACCTTGGCGCTCGATTGGCCTCGTGCGCGTCTTGTCATGCAAAAGATTCATGACCCCATGACGCAGAGTGTTTTGACCCAGGCCTCAGACATCGAGATCTGCTTCCAAGAGCTCTCGACGCCCGCGACCTTGAGCATTCCTATTTTGAGTGAAGGCTCGTCAGCTCTAGAGCGTGCAAACGCGACCTTCGGCTGGGCTTTGGCACCCGATGAAATCGAGTACTTGGTGGCGGCTTTTCAGGGCTTGGGGCGCGACCCCACTGAAGTAGAACTCATGATGTTCGCCCAAGCCAACAGCGAGCACTGTCGACACAAAATCTTCAATGCCCAGTTCACCATTGACAACGAGGCGCAAACGCAGACCTTGTTTGGGATGATCCGCAACACGCACAAGCTCAACCCCGACTACACCGTCGTTGCCTATTCAGACAATGCCTCTGTGATGCAAGGCCACCAAGCCCTGAACTTTGAAGCCAGCTTCAAAGGGGCCGCTGGGTCAAAGGTGCCAACGCTTGCTTCTCCCCAGTACAAAGGCGAGCAGCAACTCCTGCATGTTTTGATGAAGGTGGAGACACACAATCACCCGACAGCCATCTCTCCTTTTGCCGGGGCAGCAACGGGTGCAGGCGGAGAAATCAGGGACGAAGGCGCCACAGGACGAGGCTCCAAGCCCAAAGCGGCCCTCACGGGCTTCATGACCTCTAAGCTTTGGAACTCGCAACTCCCCGTGGCCCCTCATTTGGCCACACCGCTTCAAATCATGATGGAGGGCCCTCTGGGAGGCGCGGCCTTTAACAATGAATTTGGTCGACCCAATTTGTTGGGCTTCTTTAGGGAGTATGAACAACTCATCGATGGCGTTCAACGGGGTTACCACAAACCCATCATGATTGCAGGCGGCTTGGGTCGCATAAATGCACAACTGGTCCAAAAAGAGCTTTATCCAACGGGAACGTTGTTGGTTCAGATTGGGGGACCCGGCATGCGCATTGGCCTAGGCGGTGGGGCTGCAAGTTCCATGAGCAGTGGCATGAATGATCAAGCCTTGGACTTTGATTCGGTGCAGCGAGGCAACCCCGAGATTCAAAGAAGGGCCCAAGAGGTGATCAACCAATGTTCGATGCTGGGCCTTGAGTCACCCATTTTGGCGATTCACGATGTGGGCGCGGGTGGGCTCTCCAATGCCTTTCCTGAATTGGTCAATGACGCGGGCAAAGGGGCCATTTTTCACCTGGACAAAATTCAGCTCCAAGCACAAGGCATGTCGGCCAAGGAAATTTGGTCCAATGAGAGCCAAGAGCGCTATGTCATGGCGGTGGATCCAAACAAGTTAGAGCGTTTTCGCGAAATTTGCGAGCGAGAACGTTGTCCCTTCGCGGTCATTGGTCACGCCACAAGCGAACGTGATTTGGTCTTGAAGGACCCGAGCAATGAGCACTGTGTGAACATGCCCATGGATGTCTTGTTGGGCAAACCGCCCAAGATGCACCGCTCGGTCTCGCGCAAAACGCGCCATGGCCAAGATTTTGACATGGGCACGCTCACCTTGCAAGATGCGGTCATTCAAGTGCTGGCCCACCCCAGTGTCGCCTCCAAGCGGTTTTTGATCACCATTGGCGACCGCACGGTCTCAGGTCTCACACATCGAGACCAAATGGTGGGCGCGCGACAAATCCCTGTGGCAGACTGTGCCATCACGATGAGTGACTTTGTCGGCGTGTCAGGCGAGGTCATGAGCATGGGCGAGAGAACGCCCATTGCCAGCATCAACCCACAAGCCTCTGGCCGCATGGCCATTGCAGAGGCCATCACCAACCTCTTGGCCGCTCCGATTGAACTCAAACGCGTCAAATTGTCTGCCAATTGGATGGCCGCTTGCGGACAAGAGGGGGAAGATGCCGCTTTGTTTGATACGGTCAAAGCGGTCGGGCTCGAACTTTGTCCAGCGCTTGGTGTGTCCATTCCCGTGGGCAAGGACTCTTTGTCAATGAGAACAGCGTGGCAAGATCCAACGACTTCGCAAAGCGTGAGTGTCACGTCACCGGTCAGTTTGATCGTGAGTGCCTTTTGCTCACTCGATGATGTCAGAGGCAACTTCACGCCCGAACTCATGGCAAGCCCTGAGGACACCACCTTGATTTTGATCGATTTGGGTCGAGGACTCAAACGCATGGGTGGGAGCATTTTGTCGCAGGTGATGGACCAAAATGTCCAAGACACCCCTGACCTTGAGGATCCCAAAGATTTGGTCGCTTTGGTTGATGCGATCAATGCGCTAAGAAGCACTTCAAAAATATTGAGCTACCACGATGTGAGCGACGGTGGGGTGCTCAGCACCGTTTGCGAAATGGCTTTTGCCTCCGGACTGGGCGTGAGCTTAAATGTAGACATCTTGGTCACTGAAGGCGACGGCATCCAAAACTCCTTTGCAGACCATGGCGACTCTAAAAACTGGGCGTCTCAGGTCAGCGTGCGACGCGATGAGTTGACACTCAAAGCCTTGTTCAGCGAAGAGCTCGGCGTCGTGATCCAGGTCAAAACGCAAGACAGAAACGAGGTCATGCAAACCCTTCGGGCACACGGTTTGTCCAAGCACAGTCACTTCATTGGCAAAGTTCGCATTGAAGACGTTCCCAAGATCAGCATCTGGCGTGACACGAAGGAAATCTTCAATGCCCAAGTGAGCGACTTGTTGCTTGTTTGGGATGCCCTCAGTTGGAAAATCACGCAACTCAGAGACCACCCGGATGCGGCCCATCAAGAGCACGAGGCCTTGGGACACATCAAGGACGCGCCTCTACACGGCCATGTGCCTGAACCCCTTCAAACACAGATCAATGCGCCCGTGTCGGCTGCACTCATGCTCTCACGCCCAAAGATGGCCATCTTGCGCGAACAAGGCGTGAACTCCCACATTGAGATGGCCTACGCCTTTGATGCGGCTGGTTTCGATACCTATGATGTTCACATGAGTGACTTACAAACACAGAGAACGTCCCTCTCTCATTTCAGTGGTTTGGTGGCTTGTGGGGGGTTCAGTTATGGAGACACCTTGGGTGCGGGCATTGGCTGGGCGAGAAGCATCAGCTTCAACCATGCCTTGCTTGAGCAATTCCAGGCCTTCTTTGGTCGAACAGACACCTTTGCCCTGGGGGTGTGCAATGGCTGCCAAATGTTTGCTGAAATTGCGCACCTCATCCCCGGTGCAGAGCATTGGCCAAGATTCACGCAAAACAAAAGCGAGCGCTTTGAAGCCCGCCTCTCCATGGTGGAAGTTTTGCCCTCAAAAAGCATCCTTTTTCAAGGCCTGCAAGGACTTCGCTACCCCATTGCCGTGGCCCACGGGGAAGGCTATGCGAATTTTAAAGTACAAGGCAACAGCTCAAAAGTTGAACGCGTGATGCGATTCGTCGATGCCCAAGGGCAGGCCACTGAAACGTACCCTGCCAACCCCAACGGGAGCGAACAAGGGTTGACCGCGGTGACCTCAATGGATGGCCGATTCACCGCCATGATGCCGCATCCTGAGCGCGTCTTTAGAGATTTGCAATTGAGCTGGAGCCCTTTGAGAGCGGCCACGCACAAGGCCTCCCTTGCGCCAACACCGTGGTTTGAAATTTGGAGAAATGCAAGGCGTTTTGTGAACTGATGCGCTTCATCAGAAAAACCCCCATTGCCTGAGCTTTGAAGACCCTCAGGGCTTCATCGCAAGGCGCAGCGCACGAAAAAAAACCTCGCAACTTTTATGAAAGGGCGAGGTTTTTTTTAAACGATCAAAGCTTATTCAACTTTTGCTTTGCTTCTCAAGTCTTGTTGATAGTTGTTCATCTTGGTTTGAGTCAACTGTTGAGCAATTTGGGGTTTGACGTCATCAAACTTGGGCAGCTGCGCTTCACGCACATCGTCCAGGCGAATGATGTGGTAGCCAAACTGAGTCTTGACAGCCACCTCGGTCATTTGACCTTTTTTCAATCCCATCATGGCTTCAGAGAACTCTTTGACAAAGTTACCAGGAGAGGCCCAGTCCAAGTCGCCACCGTTGGCGCCTGAGCCAGGATCCTTGGATTGCTTCTTGGCAATCTCTTCAAATTTCTGACCCTTTTTGATGCCCGCAATGATCGCTTTGGCTTGGTCTTCTTTTTCAACCAAAATGTGACGTGCGCGGTACTCTTTGCCAGAGTTGGCGGAGACAAATTTGTCGAACTCGGCCTTGATGTCGGCCTCCGTCACAGGGTTGTTCTTTTGGAACTCAGCAAAAAGCTCACGAATCAAAATGGTTTGACGGGCAAGCTCGAGTTGACTGCGGTAGTCATCGGTGGCGTCAAGCCCTTTCTTTTGTGCTTCTTGCATGAAAACTTCACGAGCAATGACTTCGTCCTTGATTTGACTCTCAACTTCTGGTGTCACAGGGCGGCCTGAGCGCGACACTTGTTGAGCCAAGGCCTCCACTCTGGATTTGGGCACTGCTTTACCGTTCACAATGGCCACGTTTTGGGCCAATGAGGAGGTGAGGGCACCCAAGGTGATCATCAAAGCGAAGGGAAGATGGTTTTTCATGTCGTTCTCTTGAAAAGATTGGTTCTAATAGATCGTAAACAGTTAAGGGGAAAAGTCAAATGGACGCTTTTTGAAGCGTTTTTGGTCACTCCTCTAAAATTTCAATGGCCAAGGCATGAAGGCCTTTTTCCATAAAATCTTGCACTGCATCATACACAATTCGGTGACGTTGAACCCGATTTGAGGTAGAAAAAGCCTTCGATGCGATTTTTACTCTGAAATGCGTGCCACTTAAAGAGGCGTTGGCGCCCACATGGCCCGCATGCTGCGCACTTTCATCGATCACTTGCACGCCATGGGCACCCAAGACCGACTCCAAGCGCAAAGCAATCCCTTGGGACGTGATGTCATCGTTCATGTTAGAGACCACCCTTTCCAATGAAAAAAGAGCCAAAGAGGACTGGCTGTTGTCAACAAAGTGTCATGTAGAAGGGGCATCAAAGTTTCTTGCTTTGATCAAGGGGTTCAAGCGAGACCTGGGTGTCGCTTGCGGCCAGATCAAGGCTCTCGTCCATTTTCATGTACTTGGCCAAATAAAACGCCTGGCCCAAGACAAACACAAACATCAGCCCCATGCCACCAAACATTTTAAAATTCACCCACGTGTCCGTGTCAAAGTTGTAGGCAACCCATAAGTTCAAGGCACTCATGCCCAAAAAGAACACGCCCCACGCATTGACCAACACTCGCCAAACGCGGTCTTCGACCTGAACTTGAGCGGACATGAGTTGCTTGAGGAAGTTTTTACCAAAACCGTACTCTCCGACCAACAAAGCCAAAGACATGATGATGTAGAGTACGCTTGGCTTGAATTTGATGAAGGTCTCGTCATGGGAGATCAAGGTCGCCCCGCCAAAGACCACAATCACGCCAAGACTCACCCATTGCATCGTCTCAACCTTGCCCACCTTGTACTTCAGCCATGCAATTTGAGCAACGGTGGCCAAAATGGCGACCGCCGTGGCCGTAAAAACGTCGCTGAACTTAAAGACAATAAAAAACAGCACCACGGGGAAAAAATCTAAAAAGGCTTTCATCGCTTCAGTCCTCCTTTTTCTTGAACAAAAGGGATGCCGAATTCATGCAGTATCGCAGCCCCGTGGGCTTTGGTCCATCTTCAAAGACATGCCCCAAATGGGCATCGCATTGCGCACAAACGGTCTCCACACGCCGCATGCCGTGGCTCACATCGACCCGTTCCTCAATGGCGTCTTCATTTTCTGGCTGATAAAAAGAGGGCCAACCACACCCCGCATCAAATTTGCTTGAAGCGTCAAAAAGTTTTGCGCCGCAGCATATGCAGTGATACTCCCCTTTGGCCCACTCGCTTTCATACTTGCCCGTATAGGGCCGCTCTGTGGCGGCATGGCGGGTGACTTCAAAAGCCACAGACTCTGCCCCCTTGGAGGCCAAGATGTCTTTCCACTCGAGATCGGATTTTTTGATTTTCATGATGAACAAGATATGGATAGTGATTGAGCCCAATGGGGCGGGTGATCGGCGAATGATTCAAAACCAGGGTGCTCATCAAAAGGTGTGCTCAAAACATGCATCAAGCGCTCAATCTCTGAAGCGTCACCGGCATTGGCCGCTTGAATGGCTGTTTCACACAAATGGTTGCGCAGAACAAATTTTGGATTGCTTTTGAGCATGCACTGTGCGCTGGCCTCCAAGCTTTCTGATTTTAGTCGATCCAAATAGCTGTCCAACCACGATTCAAACCCTCTGGCGTCTAAAAAGAGGTCATTGACGCCTTGAAAGGCCACTCGCCCAAGTCGGGGAACATTGAGCACGGCTGTAGAGAGTTGGCGCCAAAATATGCTGTAGTCCACGCGCTCTTGGGCCAAGACTTGCAAGATGCCTTCAGCCAAAGGGGTGTCTGCGCCCACGGTCTGAGGACTTGCGCGATGGAGAAGACCGAGCTTGGATTGGTAAACGCGCTCAACTTCAAGGGGCAAGCGCGCCTTGAACAAACTCAAAGCGTTCACAATTTTTTCCGTGTCTTCAATCAAACTCGCAAAGGCCTGACCCAAACAAAAAAGATTCCAGTACGCAATTTGCGGTTGCTGCGCATACCGGTACCGACCCTCGTGGTCGGAGTGGTTGCAAATGTGTTGAGGATCAAAGGCGTCCATGAATTGGAAGGGGCCGTAATCCATGGTGAGTCCCAAAATGCTCATGTTGTCGGTGTTCATCACCCCGTGGCAAAACCCCACCCCTTGCCATTGGGACATAAGTTTGGCGTAGTTGATCGCGGTCAACTCCAAAAAGGCCAAGCACTTTTCCTCAAAACTCAGTCCACTTAAAGCACTTAGATTCAAGTGCGTCTTTAATTGCTCTTCGACCAAATCCAAGACAAACTCAGCCAGGGTCTTCAAGGCCGCCTTGTTTTGGTTGGCCGCAAAATGCTCGAAGTGTCCAAAACGAATAAAACTCGGTGCAACGCGGGTGAGCACCGCTGCAGTTTCAAGCTCTTCTCGGTAAACGGGCTGGGGAGAGCTCACCATGCAAAGTGCACGAGTGGTGGGAATGCCAAGACCTGCCATGGCCTCGCTGCACAAAAACTCTCTCACCGTGCTTCGAAGAACCGCTCTGCCATCGGCACGTCTCGAGTACGGCGTCGGCCCCGCCCCTTTGAGCTGAATCTCCAAAGGGCCCACTGGGCTCACAATCTCCCCAAGATAAAGCGCTCGGCCGTCTCCCAATTGACCCGCCCAGTGGCCAAATTGATGTCCACTGTAAACGCTCGCCAGTGGCGCCGAGCCCTTTAAAACCGCGTTGCCGCTCAGCGCCTCTAGCACCCCTGGCTCCTCCATCCAAGTGTCTGTCAAGCCCATCTCCTGAGCCAATGGGCGTGAAAAGGCCATCCACCGAGGGCTTGGGAGTGCAGTTGCGCTGAGTGGGGTCGAAAAAGTGTCGCCCAACTGGGCAAATCGATTGATCCAATTGAACTCACTGAGTTTTAGAGAGGATGGCTGACGCTCGGTCATGGTGGTTCTTTATTCTGAAAAGGTCTTGGGGCTTGTGGTGCAAGACGGCAACAAAGGGGGGATCCAAGCTCGGTGCGAGAGACCCAAGTACTGAAGGCTTCTAAGCAAGGCATTTGTGCAAAATGTTTTTGCACAGGCGTCTTTTTTATTTTATTTTCTCAAATCCTGAGTATCCTTGACGCCCTCTAGGGTTTACCTTTGGTATTCTAGCTGTACGAGAATTGCACAATCAGATCAATGCGTTCTATCAAAGGACCCCTTTGTGATGGTGCTGGATCGATGAAATTGATATTTTTTGAGGTTTTATTATGTTTGGATTAATGCAGCAGCAAGAGTTGCTCATCTCTGGCTTGATTGATTTCGCAGAACGCAATCATGGAGATACAGAAATCATCTCTCGACGCGTGGAGGGAGACATCCACCGCTCCAATTGGCGCGAAGTGGCCAAACGATCCAGGCAAATTGCCAATGCGTTGAAACACATGGATCTAGAGGCGGGCGCTCGCATTGCAACCATCGCTTGGAATGGCTACAGGCATTTAGAACTTTATTTCGGGGTGAGTGGGACGGCTCGCGTGCTTCACACCATCAACCCGAGGCTTCACCCCGATCAATTGACTTGGATCGTCAATCACGCCGAGGACAAAGTGCTTTGTTTTGACATGAGCTTTTTACCCCTTGTGCAAGCCATTCACGCGCGCACGCCAAGCGTTGAGCACTGGATTGCCCTTTGTGATAAGGCGCAACTCCCAAAGGACACCGGCATTCCCGCTTTGCGCTCTTATGAAGCGTGGATAGGACAACACAACAGTGACTTCGAGTGGCCCATTTTTGATGAAAACACCGCCTCAAGTTTGTGCTACACCTCGGGCACAACGGGTCACCCCAAAGGGGCACTTTATAGCCATCGCTCAACGCTGTTGCATGCATTTGGATCGGCCTTGCCGGATGTGATGAACATGTCGGCCACCGATAGCGTCTTGCCCGTGGTACCGATGTTTCACGTCAATGCCTGGGGCTTGCCCTACAGCTCTGCCATGGTGGGGGCAAAACTCGTCTTCCCAGGGCCGGCATTGGATGGCAAGTCGGTTTACGACTTGATTGAACAAGAACAAGTGACCTTTGCCGCTGGCGTGCCCACGGTCTGGCAAATGCTCTTGTCGCACATGAAGCCCTTGAATGCCAAGTTCTCAAGCCTCAAACGCACGGTCATCGGGGGCTCGGCTTGTCCGCCTGCCATGATTGAAAGCTTTAAACTCGATTACAACGTGGAGGTCTTGCACGCATGGGGCATGACCGAACTCAGTCCTTTAGGCACCTTGTGTTCCCTGAAAAACAAACACAGGAACTTGGCCCCCGAAGAGCAGCTCAAACTCCGCCTCAAACAAGGTCGCACCTTTTACGGCGTGGATCTGAAGATTTTGAACGATCAAGGGCTGCCCCAAGTTCATGATGGCAAGTCCTATGGCGATTTGTATGCCAAGGGCTCTTGGGTGATCAATAAATACTTCAAGGAAACGTCCCCCGCTTTGATTGACGGCTGGTTCCCAACCGGCGACGTCGCAACCATCGATGAGGATGGCTACATGCAAGTTGTGGACCGCACCAAAGACGTGATCAAGTCGGGGGGTGAGTGGATCAGCAGCATTGACATTGAGAACATTGCTGTCTCCCACCCCCATGTGGCCATGGCCGCTTGCATTGCGGTGCCCGATCCCAAATGGGACGAGCGTCCGATTGTGGTGGTGGTTAAAAAACCAGATCTGCCCCTCACCAAAGAGGAGTTGTTGTCTTTTTATGAAGGCAAGACCGCCAAGTGGCAAATCCCAGACGATGTCATTTTTGTGGAGGCCATCCCCATTGGGGCCACAGGAAAGATTCTTAAAACGAAATTAAGAGAAGAACTCATCAAGGCATGAACAAAAAACAATTTTGACGATGTTCTGATCCAGATCATCTTTGGACTTGACTTTCAACGGCATGATTCTTTTTAAGCCCTCAAAAGTCACCCCTTACCACCCAGCCCCATCCCTTTTACCATGACCACCACCTACAACGTTCACGACGATGTCGCACTCATCACCTTGGTCAACCCGCCCGTCAATGGCCTGAATTGGACAACACGCCAGCAGTGCTTGATCCATCTTGAGCAAGCCTTGGGCGACCCCAAGATCAAAGCCATTGTGCTCAACGGTGAGGGCAAAGCCTTTTGCGGTGGGGCAGACATCAAAGAATTCGGCACACCCAAAGCGCTGCAAGAACCCAATTTGCACACCTTGATCACCGCTTTCGAAAACGCGGACAAACCCCTTGTGGCGGCCCTTCATTCGGTGGTCATGGGCGGTGGACTTGAGCTCGCCTTGGCTTGCCACTACAGAGTGGCAGCCCCGGGTTGTCAAATTGCATTGCCCGAAGTCAAGCTCGGCCTCATACCCGGCGCAGGTGGGACACAACGTTTGCCTCGGGTGCTGGGTGTTGAAGTGGCGTTGAACATGATTGTGAG
>CAIOTD010000140.1 GCA_903861115.1 uncultured Burkholderiales bacterium | reverse complement strand
TCAAAGTCAAACACGATGAACACATCACCTCTCTTGGTTCAAAATTCAGACACATGGTTCATGTGGAGGTGTTCTTAAAGGACGGGACTGTCTTGAAGGACACCGTTGAATACCCACGTGGCAGTGAGCACAACTTTGCTTCAGAAGCGGATGTGGTCAAGAAGTTTGAACACTTGGCCTCCCAAGCGCTCAATCGCTCGCAAGTGGAGCAATTGAGGGATGCGATGCTTGGACTTGAAAAATTAAGCGACGCTGGAAAAATTGTTGACTTGATGAAAGTCGCTTGATCGAAGTTTTGAAAACCCAATGCCAATCTGGGCTTGCCCAGTTGTGCATTGGCTCACGCGGTGTGAGGACTCAGTCGCTGGCGTAATGCTTCTCTAAGCGATCGTAGAGATCTTTGTCCACCAAATCTTGGCGCTCTTTGAACGTGGCCACGAGCCCGCTGCTTTCATCAAGGCGACCCGTCTTTTTGAGCTCGCCCAAAGCCAACTGCATGCCCTTGACCGCGCCTTGAAGCGCGGCATTGGCGTAGAGCACCATGCCAAAACCCATGTCGCTGAAGTCTTTGGCCTCCATGTTGGGTGTTTTGCCGCCAATCACGATGTTGACAATTTGAGGTGCAGTCAGTCTTTGAGGAATCGCTTTGATTTCCTCGATCGATTCAGGCGCCTCCACAAACAAAACGTCTGCGCCCGCTTCTTGGTAGGCGTGAGCCCGCTCAATCGCAGCTTCAAAGCCTTCGACTGCGCGCGCATCGGTTCTTGCAATGATCAAAAAGTCCTCGTGGCGTCTTGCATCAACGGCGGCCTTGATTTTGCCCACCATTTCAGACTTGGAGATGACGCCTTTGTTGTTGAAGTGACCGCACTTTTTGGGGCTGATTTGATCCTCAAGTTGAATGGCATGGGCACCGGCCGCCTCCAATACTTTCACCGTGTGGATGGTGTTCAAGGCGTTGCCAAAGCCAGTGTCTGCGTCAACAATGATGGGCAAAGGCACCGCTTGAGAGATGGCTTGCGTGTGGCTAGCCAAATCGGTGAGGTTGATAAAACCCAGATCTGGCATGGCGTAGAACGTATTGGTCAATCCTGCCCCACTTAAATAGATCGCTTCATACCCTAGAGCATGAATCACGCGAGCTGCCAGAGCATTTGCTGCTCCGGGAACAAGCAATCCATTTTTTTTCAGCAGTCGTGCTTTGAGAGTGGTTCCTAAATAGTGGCTCATTCTTCGGTCATCCCTGTGGCTTTAACAACGTTTTGTAATCTGGCACGCTCTTGCGTGATGAATTGCTCAAAGGCGGCCTTGGTGCCTCCGATGGGCTCAATGCCCACTGCCTTTAGACGGTCTTGAATCTCTTTGTTCTTCATGCCCGCATCGATGGCCGCGGCCATTTGTTGAACAATGCTGTCGGGTGTGCCTTTGGGTGCATGAAGGCCTGCCCAGTGGGCAATTTGAATGTCGGTGAAGCCTTGCTCAAAGGCGGTGGGAATCTCTGGATACATGGCCAAGCGGTGAGTCCAAGTGGTGGTGAGTGCTCGAACTTTGCCACTTTTGATGAAGGGCAACACCACAATGCTGGCTTCCGAGGTGGCATCGACTTGTCCACTGATCACCGCCGTCAAAGACTCTGAACCGCTTTTATAGGGGATCACACGCAATTTGGCGTCGGCTTTGATGTTCAAGAGCTCGGCGACAAAGTGGGGTGTGCTGCCTGTGCCAGCCGTTGCGAAATTGAGGCCACCACTTGTTTTGGACTTGTTGATGAACTCTTTGATGTTTTGATAAGGCGAATTGGCCGGCACAATGATCACTGAAGGTGCCAGGGCGATCATTGCCACGGGGACCAAATCGCTGTCTTTGTAGGGCATGGATTTTTTGATCATGCTGTTGGAGATGATGCCCGCAGCACTGATCAAAAAGGTGTATCCGTCGGGCGCACTCTTGGCCACAAAGTCTGCCCCAATGGTGGCGCCTGCACCGGGTTTGTTGTCAATCACAATGGCCTGATTGAGTGCTTTGCCCGCACCCTCAGCCGCCGCTCTGCCAATCAAGTCGTTGGCGCCCCCGGGGGCGAAAGGCACAATAAATTTGATGGGCTTGGATGGCCAAACATCTGCATGTGCGGCACAAATGCCAAAGGCCAGCAGGGTCGCCAAGACCTTTAGAGCAGTGAGGGGTGTATTGAGTTTCATAGAAGTCTTGAAGTTGTGAGTAGGAGACCATCGATCGAGTACGATTTTAATCCTCTTTCGAGCTTGCGTCTTGAGCGCATGAGACCCCTTGGAAGATCGGTGCGCTGAGCGGGACTTGGTTTTTCTCATGCAGGCGCGCAAAGGGCTCACGAAAACCCTAATGAAGGATGTGCGTGAATCTATTAATCTTTGTCTATCAGATCAATGGACCCAATGAACATGAAAATCTCACCACACCTCGAGCGATTAGGGCTGACTCTTTTCGTGAGCCTCGCTTTCAACTTTTTGGGCGCCAGCGCCTACGCACAGGATAAATATCCAAGCAAAACAGTGACCCTCGTTGTTCCCCAAGCTGCGGGCGGGGCCAATGATGCCATCGCACGTGTCATCGCTCAAAAGTTATCGGACGCGAGTGGTCAAACTTTTTTGGTGGACAACCGACCCGGTGCTGGGGGCAATGTCGGCACGGCCATGGCGGCCAAGGCCAAAGCCGATGGCTACACCTTGTTGATCAATGCTGACAGCGCACAAGTGATCAATCCGGCCTTGTACCAAAAAACGGGCTTTGACCCCATCAAAGATTTTGACCCTGTTGCGCCCTTGGCCAAAGCCGGCTATGTGCTGGTGGCCAATCCAAGCTTTGCGGCCAACAATGTGGCTGAGCTGATCGCCATCGCAAAAGCCAAACCAGGGGACCTTGCCATTGCGTCTGCGGGCAACGGCACCATGAATCACTTGATCATTGAGATGATCCAAAAGGCAGCCGATATTAAATTGCAGCACATTCCTTACAAAGGCGCTGCAGGTGCGGCAACGGATGTGGTGGGCGGACAGGTCCCTTTGTCCGTTCAAAGCATGCCATCGTCCATCGCATTTATTCGAAGTGGAAAACTCAAAGTCCTGGGTGTTGTGAACGAGAAAAGGCTGAGTGCCTTGCCCGATGCACCCACCATCGGCGAGAGCATCAAGGGCTTTGGCGCAACGCCTTGGTACGGGATGTTTGCACCCGCGGGTACACCCAAGCTCGTCAATGTTTGGTTGCAAACGGAGATCGCACGCATTTTGGAGGACAGCGACACCAAAGACAAGTTGGCCACTGTGGGGTGTGAGCCCTACAAAGGAAGTGCCGAGGTGCTGGCGGGGCTTGTGCGAGAAGACTTGGTGAGGTGGGCCAAAATCGTCAAAGACTCTGGCGCCAAAGTTGATTGAAGCCTTGTCCTTGCTCAAGAGACAAAAGCCCCAAGTCCTGGGGTGGACTTGAGGCGGGGCGATTATTCGCGCGTTAATCCGACCAATTTGACCAGTTTGGTCATCAGCTCTTTGTCTGCCATGAACACATGATTGAACTCCTCGAGCGTCATATTGGCAGGCTCAATGCCTTGATTCAAGAGCCTAGATTTCGCCGGTTCCATGGCGATCACTTTGTTGATGACCGCGTTCAAGCGCTCCAAGATGGGTTTAGGCGTTGCGGCCGATGCGAGCAGACCAAACCAAGACTCAAAGAAGAAATCTTTCAAACCCGACTCGTGGAAGGTCAAGATTTGTGGCCTCAAGATCGATCTCTTTTTGGCCGTGATCGCAAGGGTTCTGATGCGTGGGTCAGCGATGTAGACGCCCACGCCAGCTGTTGGAACAATCACCGCTTGAGCTCTTCCTGCTAAGACATCGTTGGCCGCTTCTTGCGTGCCTTTGTAGGGGACGTGCATGATCTCAATGCCAGCGGTCTTGCAAAAATAGGCCATGGCCAAATGGGTTGAGCTGCCAATGCCTGCAGAACCATAGTTGAGTTCATTGGGATGTTTTTTGGCATACTGAATGAGTTCGCCCACATTGGTAAAGGGCGTTTGGGCATTCGTGAGGAGAACGTAACTTTGCGAGCCGATGTTGGCCACGGGTGCAAAGTCCTTGATCGGGTCGTAAAACGGCTTGGCGCCAAGAGCGGCCGTCACGAAGTGGCTTGAGGCCGCCATCAACAGCGTTTTACCGTCTGGAGCGGAGTTGGCCACCAAAGACGTGCCAATCGCTCCTCCAGCGCCTTGGTGACTCTCGATGATCCAATTTTCACCCAGTTCTTTGGCCATTTCTTGGTACATGGCCCGAGCGGGCAACTCGCGAGCGCCGCCCGGCGCAAAAGGCACCACGATTTTGCCAATGGTCTTGTTGCTCTGCGCGAAAGAGGGCAGGCAAGCCAGCGCCAAAATAGACGTGATCACATCTCTGCGCTCCAGAAGATGATCTCTCAAGAGAGGGGTTTGTTGCATAGGTGGGCCGATCAAAAAAGAGAGTCAATCAAAAAACATCCGATCACCTAAAGTGATCGTGGTCCCAAAACAAGTCGTCGACCTTGTACAACTCGGGAATGAGTCCTTGTTGGAAGGAGTAAAGAATCAAAAGCTCAAGGGCTTTTTTATTCTTTTCAATCCCAAAGGGCGTCAAATCCTTTGCGCTGTGCTTGTTGGCGTCGGCTGCTGCTTTGCTGGCTTCAAGCATGCGGTAGACCTCGTGCACAAGCGCTGGCTGCGAATGACAAAAGCTGTCCTTGATGACCATCATGTGGTTGATGGGCACCATGCCGTGGCGTTCGCCCCATGCTTGGGCCGCCTCATGGGGGTCGGGTAAAACAGGCTGGAGCCTCTCGTCATCTGGCAAATCGGTACCAATGATGGCCGCGTCAAGTTCACCCTTGAGCAGCATGTCAACCATGGTTTGATCTGCGCGGGCTCTTTGAAAGCCTTTGGGGTCAGGAAATTCAGCCAAGTGACCATGCTCAAAGGTGACCCACTGGATGTCACGCAAATTGACGCCGTATTCGTTGCTCAAAATTCCTCTGACCCAAGTCACCGTGGTCTGAGCGTGGGCGCGAATACCGATTTTTTTGCCTTTGAGTTGAGCAACCCCCAAAGGTCCTCTCTCTTTGTTGTGAACCAAGCAATGGTGTTGATATCGACCCGCCCCAACAACTGCGGGCAACATGATCAAGGGCTTTTTATACGCTTTTGCTTGTAATGCGGTGACCAAGGCCAACTCCGCCAAATCAAACTCAAGGTCTCTGACCACGCGCTTAAAAACGCGGTTGGGGACAGGAGCGTCGGTGAAATCAAAATCCACAAAATCGGACTTGATCAGGCCACCTTTGATGGCCGCTGTGTTGGGGTAAGAGCCCAGCAATGTGCTCAACGTGGTTTTTGCGTTTGTCATGTGGTTAAACCCCTTTGATGTTGTTCAATTCTGGGTAGAGCTGATGCGCTGTTTTGGAGAAAATCCATTCCTGGTCGCTCAAGGACAACGGTTCTGCCGCGGCCAATGCTTCCTTCAAGTGATCTTTCAGTGAGCCTGTGTTTGCAGGGAAGTTCGATCCCCAAGCGATGCGCTTGGCGCCGAAAACATCGACCACTTTTTTGAAGAAGCTTTGTGAGTCAGCCAGTCCCAACTTGGAGTCTCGCACAATGTGTGTGGTCAATTTAAAGTGCAGGTTTTGAAATTTCGCCAATTCAAACAAAGTGTTGGCGCTCGCATAGGGCGGTCCATCTTGCATCTCGGGTCTTGCGAAATGGTCCAAAAGGACAATTGCTTTTGGAAAACGGGTCAATAAATTTTGCAAGGAGGCCAATCCATCGGATCTGATTTGTACGCACACTGGGATTTCTTGGCTCGAGATGGCATCCCAAAGTTCAAAGGCTCTTGGGTCGTCGAGTTTCTTGGAAGAGTCTTGTGCGGTGTGGCCCGCAATAAAGAGACGCACACCGCTCATGCCTTGTTGTCTCCAGTGCTGGATTTGAGCAATCGCTGTGGGGTCAAGAAAATCCACGGAGAACACGCCTATGAATGCCTCGGGGTGATCTTTGGTGCCTTGAACCACATAACTGCTGTCGTGGCCATAACAAGTCGATGCTTGTACTAGCACGGATTTGCTCACGCCAGCGTCCTTCATGTGCTGTGCCATTTGATGGCTGTTCACTGGGCGCTCCTTGGACCAGTCCGATTGCTTGCCGCCCATGGGGGCCAAGGCTGGGAATCGAGCGGGCTCGTCGGAGATGATGTGACAATGAGTGTCAACAATATTTTGCAGGGTCATGGGCATTTAAAGAAAAGTTAAAAAAACGAGTGGTTGCGGCAGAGAAAGAAAAACTTCAGGCCGCCAAGATGTGTTTGACAAAGGCCTGAGCGGTTGAGTCGGTTTTGAGGTGTCCGCCGACATCGGGCGTGACGTTGCCCGTTTGCATGAGATGAACCGCGGTTTGCTCCATGGATTTCGCTGCAGCAATGAATTGAGGCAGCCCCTTTCTTTGTCCATGCCACTCGAGCAACATGGCTGCAGAGATGATTTGCGACAAAGGATTGGCAATGTTTTGGCCTGCGATGTCTGGGGCAGATCCGTGAGCGGCCTGTCCCATGGCAAAATGATCTCCAGCATTGAGCGTGCCTGCGAGCCCCAAACTGCCAGACAATTCGGCCGTCAGGTCAGATAAAATGTCTCCAAACATATTGGTGGTCACGATGACGTCAAATTTCTCGGGCGCTCTGACGGCGTGGGCCATCATGGCGTCAACGATCAAGTCATCGACTTTGATATCTGGGTACGCTTTGGCCGTTTCACGGCAAATGTCAATGAACATCCCGTCGCCAATTTTTAGCACATTGGCTTTGTGCACAATCGTGACATGTTTCTTTCTGTTTTTGGCAAGTTCAAATGCGCTTTTTGCAATTCTCTCGCAACACAGTCGGGTGATCCTTCTGAGAGAGATGACCACATCGGGCGTGATGAGCATCTCACTGCCCCCCGATTCAACGTTCCTGTCCGCGTAGAACCCCTCGGTGTTTTCGCGCAGCACAATCAAGTCAAAATCGCTGGCCGTTCGCTTGGCAATGCCAGGGTAGGTCTTGGAGGGGCGAATGTTGGCGTACAGATCAAGCTTTTTACGGAAAAACATCGAAGGGTTGATTTCACCCTTGGATTCGTCTTTGAAGTCATAGGTGGCCATGGGGCCAAGCATCAGGCCGTCACTGTTTTTGACTTTCTCAAGCAACTCGGGCGTGACTGTCGCGCCTACCGCTTTGAGACTTTCATGCCCAGCACTGGCTTGCTCTAGCGCCAAGCCAAGTTTGAATTTTTGGGACACGGCGCTCAGCACCTCGTCGCAAGCGGCCATGGTCTCAGGACCAATTCCATCTCCAGGAATTACAATAATTTTCATTTCAATTTTCCAAGTAAACTCTGTGCTGGACAATGCGCAGTTTTGCTGCGCATTGATTTAATTTGTTGAACCCTAGAGTTTAACGATTTAAAGACCACGAAGTTGAGCTTTTTTAAACCTTTTCATGTTTTACATTCCATAACCCATGTCGAAAATATCCAGAAATGAACTGACTGCCTTGACCCAATCCGCGTTTGTGGCTTTGGGGCTCACGCCTGAAGATGCGAGCGACGTTGCCGATATCTTGGTCATGGCAGAAATGTTTGGCCTGACCACACACGGGGTCTCAAGAGTGGAGTCCTACGGCGAGCGGCTGCTCGTCAAAGGCATCAACCCAAGGCCCAGCATCACAGTTGAAAAATGCGCCCCCTCCTTGTTCAAGGTCGATGGGGACAATGCGGTCGGTCCATTGGTGGGCATGCGTTGCTTGAATGTGGCCATGAAAGCCGCCAAAGAGCAAGGCGTCTCCGTGGTGCTGGCCAGAAACAGCAATCACTTTGGACCCATTTCTCCCTATTCCTTGTTGGCGGCAGAGCAAGGATTTGCGACCATCATTGGAAGCAACGCGACCACGACCATTGCACCTTGGGGGGGCAGTGACGCAAGACTTGGCAACAGCCCTTTGGGTTTTGGGGTTCCTAACCCCAAGGGTCAGCACTTTTTGCTCGACATGGCCATGAGCGTGGTTGCGCGAGCCAAAATTCGCAACGCCTTTAAAGCGGGACAAACCATTCCAGATACTTGGGCCACCGATGCCAAAGGGGTGCCTACCACCAGCCCCAAAGACGCGCTGGATGGGTTTTTGCTGCCCATTGGCGGCCATAAAGGCTATGGCATCGCTTTGTGGGTCGATATGCTGGCGGGTTTATTGAGCGGTGCGGCTTACCTCACGCATGTGAAGTCTTGGCTGGATGAGCCTGACCTGCCTCAAAATTTGGGGCATTTCTTTATTTTGATCAACACGCAGATGCTTGGCAACACGGAATGGTTGGCGCAGAAGATGAATGATTTTGCAGCCATCTTGCACGAGAGCGCGCCCTCCGACCCGACCAAGCCCGTGATTGTGCCCGGCGAAATTGAGTTGAACAAGATGCACGATTATTTGCAAAACGGCATTCCAATTGCAGATGATTTGTTGTTGCTGTTGCAAAATTTCAGCAAAGGCCAATTTGTGAAATAAACAAAGAACCCCGTTCGCTGACGGGGAGAACAATGGCATACACATAAAAAAATTGAGGAGACACGCCATGGTTTCAGTTCAGAAGTCCGCTTCAATGCACGCCGCTTGGAGGTCATTGATTGGCCTTGCGCTTTTTGTGATGGGCCTGGGTTTTGTTCATGCCCAGGGTTCGGTTTACCCGAGCAAGCCCGTGAAAATCATGGTCGGCTACGGGCCAGGGGGGACCGGGGACATCACTGTCAGATTGGTTGCACAAAAGTTGGGTGAGCTTTTGGGGCAACCCTTTGTGATTGAAAACCATGCGAGCGCCGGTGGTATTGTGGCCTCTCAAATGGTTCAGCAATCGGCCCCAGATGGATACACTTTGAACTTTATTGCAGCGGGCAACTTTGCCATGACCCCGTCTTTGTTCAAGTCTTTACCCTTTGATCCGGTCAAAGATTTTGAGATGATTTCCATGTTTGGAAATTTTGGCTTTGCATTGACCGTGGACGGCGCGTCAAGTTATAAAACGGTGAAAGATCTTTTAGACGACGCAAAGTCTCGTCCGGGGCGCGTCTTTTTGGGCACAATTTCTCCAGGCAGTGCTCAGTTCTTGGCGGCAGAGTTGTTCAAATCCATGACCAAAGGGGACCTGACTTTGGTCACCTACAAAAATTCAGCCGACGTGATGCGGGCCTTGAAGGCCTCAGATGTGAGCGCCATCTTTGAGACCTTGGCGCCCATCTTGCCCCAGGTGAAGGCGGGTGGCATGAAGATACTGGGGGTCACCGATGAAGCTCGATTTGCCGGGCTGCCCGACGTGCCCACCTTGTCTCAAGGGGGCGTGGGCCAGTACGTCGTTTCTGGTTGGAATGGTTTGGCCGCCCCCAAGAGGACACCCAAAGAGGTGATCACCAAATTGAACCTTGCCATCAATGCGGCGGTGAACCAAGCCGATGTTCGCCAAAAGTTCTTGGACCTGGGGGTGACGGCAAAGGGCAATACGCCAGAACAGATGCAGGCCTTGCTGCTGCGGGATATACAGTGGTGGCGAGAGGTGATTGCTCAATCCAATATCGAGAAACAATGAACACATTGAACCCCAAAGGCTCAAAGCCTTTCAAGATTTATATTCTGGATGCTTTTCACCCCTCGGGTGTTGAGCTGGCCAAATCCTTTGCGCAAGTTGTCGCTTGGCCTGATCCCAGAGTCAACGATTGGCCCGAAGAGGCCGATGCGGTGATGGTGCGCATGACGAGCATCACCAAAGAGCAATTGGCACGCGCGAAACAGGTCAAGATCATTTGCAAACAAGGCGTTGGTTTGGACACGATCGATTTGTCCGCGGCCCAAGCGCACGGCATCGTTGTGAGCCGCACGCCTGGTGTGAACAGTGAAGCTGTTGCAGAGATGGCCCTGGCGTTGTCGCTCACCGTGAGCCGCAGAACCTCCCGCTTTGACCGTTTGCTCAGAGCGGGCGTGCCCATTGTCAGGCCCGATCACCTGGGGCTTGAGATGCTGGGCAAGACCGTTGGCGTCGTCGGCATGGGCAACATTGGGACGCGTTTGGCAAAGAAATGGCACGCCGCGTTCGATGCTCAAATTTTGGCCTACGACCCTTTTGCGCCGGCGAGTGCTTGGTCCGATTTGCCGCACGAGAGAGTCACCCATTTAAAAGAGATGCTGCCCCGGGTTGATTTGTTGAGCCTGCATTTGCCACTCACCCAAGAGAGTCATCACATGATCGGGTTGGAAGAGCTCAAAATGATGAAAGCACAGGCGATTTTGATCAACGTCTCACGTGGCGGATTGATCGACGAGGAGGCCCTCTACACGGTGATGAAGGAGGGGCATTTGTTTGGGGCTGGCTTGGATGTGTTCGAGCATGCAGAGCCCCCGCACAAAGAGCATCCTTTGTTGAGCTTGGATAATGTCGTGCCCACGCCGCATGCGGCAGGCGGCACGGTAGAGACACAAATTCGAAGTTCAATGCAAGTGGCTCAACAGGTGATCGATGTGTTGTCAGGCAAGCCAGCAGCCCATGCTGCCTTTTAAGAAACAAGGAGTTTTCAAGTGAATCAAGACATTCAAGTGCACGGTGTTGTTCATCAAGCGCCAACATTCGTTGTTCCCAAGAAATCTTGCGATTGTCATACGCATGTTTTTGGGCCGCACAGTCAGTTCCCCTTGTCCAAAGATAGAAAGTACACCCCACCAGAGGCCTCTATCAAAGACATGCTCGCTTTGCACGACCCCTTGGGTCTAGAGCGGGTTGTCATCGTGCACCCTTCGCCCTACGGCAGTGACAACAGTTGTACCTTGGATGCCTTGCGTCAATTGGGGCAAAGGGCAAGGGGTGTGGTCGTGATCGATCAACAAACATCTGCCAGTGACATCCAGCAGATGCACGAGTTGGGTGTGAGAGGTGTGCGCATCAATTTAGAAACCCAAGGGGTCTCTGACAAAAAATATGCAAGCAAAGAGATTTCTTGGGTGTATGAAAAGATCAAAGACCTGGGTTGGCACATACAACTGTTCACTCAGCTCAAAGTGCTCAGTGATTTGGAGAGCGTCTTCAAACAGTTTGACATCGAATTTGTGGTGGATCATTTCGGTCTGATCAATCCTGCACTTGGCTTGTCCCAGCCCCACTTGGACACGGTGATTGCCATGGTCAAGTCGGGGAAGTTGTGGTTCAAGTTGTCTGCCCCTCACCGCATCTCGGCCCATCCCGATGGAGAAGACGTGACGCAATTGGCGCAAGCGCTGATCGAGGCCAACCCCGCGCGCATGGTCTGGGGCAGCGATTGGCCCCACCCAGGCGGCAAAGTCGGTCAAGCCCGAAATGTGGATCAGCCAGAGCCCTTCAATCCAATCGATGACGGCGCCGCCCTGAACCGACTGTACAAATGGGCGGGTGACAAATCCACACTGGAAAAAATACTGGTCCACAATCCGGAAAAACTATACGAGTTTTAAGTGCTTTTGAGCCGGCGTTGTCACAGTGCAGCGCTTAACATTCATTTTTTAGATCTTTTTATCAATGAACGCATCCTTTTTGTTTTTATGTAAATGCACCGCTCTCCTCTTGTTGTTGCTCGGTGCGGCCTTGGCCCAAGAAGCATCGCCAAAGGCCATCAGAATCATCGTGCCATTTGCGCCAGGTGGGAGCAACGACATTGTGGGACGAAGCATGGCGCAGCAGTTGACTGCTCGTTTGAAAAGAAATGTGTTCATTGAAAACAAGCCAGGAGCGGGTGGCTCCATGGGGGCCGATATGGTGGCTCACGCTGAGCCAGATGGCGCCAACTTGCTTTTGATCTCTTCGACTTTCACCATGAACGCCTCGATCATGAAGCTCAACTACGATCCGGTGCAGTCCTTTGTCCCTGTGGCCATGATGGGCTTGGGTCCAAGTGTGATTGCCGTGAGCAGCACCTTGCCCATCAACACGATCAAAGACTTTGTCGCTTATTCAAAGAAAAACCCTGGCCAAATCTATTTTGGCTCAGCAGGGGTTGCCAGCTTTCAGCACTTTGCCATTGAATTGTTCAAATACAAAACTGGGGCCGATATCACCTTGGTGCATTACAAAGGGGGTGGACCCGCATTGGTTGATTTGGCTGCGGGTCATGTTCAAGTGGCTTTGGGCAGTTTGATACAAATGCAAAACTTTTTAAAGGCCGGAAAAATCAAACTCTTGGCCGTTGCAGGGCCCAAACGAGTTGATCTGATTCCACAAGTGCCTACGCTCAAAGAGTCGGGCATTGATTTGGAGGTCAACAATTGGTGGGGCTTGCTCGCTCCAGCAGGCACCCCTCAAGCGTTTGTCGACGGGGTGCACAAAGAGGTCAACGCCGCCTTGTCCTCTCCTGAGATGATCAAGCGCTTTGCTGCTGAAGGGGCTGAGGCTTGGCCCATGAGTCGCGCGGAGTTTGAGCGCTTGCTTGCTGAGGACTCCAGCAAATGGGCGCTGTTGGCCAAGCAAACAGGTATCAAAGCGGAGTAAAAGATGACATTGACTGTTCAGCCCCTTCACACTCAATTCGGTGCACAAATCACAGGCATTGACCTCACGCAGGCCATCGATGAGGGGCTTGCCCTTCGGCTCAGGCAATGCTTGGCCGATTACGCGGTGTTGGTGTTGCCAAAGCAAGGTCTCAACCCGGCTCAATTTCAAGCCTTCGGTCAGGTGTTTGGTGAGTTGATGCCTCAGCAGTTCAAGAAATACACGCTGGATGATTTTCCCTTCATCGGATTCAATTCAACCAACGATTTGCCCAGAAAAAATGGCAAGCTGCAGGTCCGAGGAGAGAATTACCACACCGATCATTCCAATGAATTGTGTCCCCCAAGGGCCACCTCTTTGGTGGCGGTTCAAATCCCCTCGGTGGGCGGGGACACGCAGTTTGTCGATGTGAGGCAAGCCTTTGATGATTTGTCTCACGAGCTCAAGCAAAAAATCAAGGGCCTGCACTCTATGCATGTCTTGCAAAGTTCTAGAAGCCCAAGAAGCTTTACCAAGCTGACTGAAGAAGAGAAGGCGAAGATACCTAGCCATTTGCAGCCCTTGGTGATTGAGCACCCCGTGAGTGGAAGGAGCGCGCTTTATTTAAACACGGGCCGCATGGAAGGGGTGCAGGGCATGCCAGAAGAGGAAGGGTATGCATTGATCAACCACTTGTATGAGCATGCAACACAGAGCAAATACGAGTACCGCCACCGCTGGCAAGTGGGCGACTTGGTCATTTGGGACAATCGCTCTGTAATGCACCAAGCCAATGCGGATTATGACCCCGAGGAGTATCGATACTTGTATCGCTTGATGGTGACAGGCGACGCTCTAAGAGCCGCCAAGGCTTAGTGGTTTTTGGCGGTGTGTTAGCTGTCGTACCGTGGGTAATGACTTTGGTGGGATTGAGCTTCTAACAAACGAAGCATGGCATGCCACTCCAGCACGCCGTAAGGTCTTCTCGTGCCGGGTTGATACAGGTGGGCCGTTTTTTCCAAGATGTCTTTTGTCGGCAGCGTCAACTCTGTTTTTGCCGCCATGGCGTCCACTTGCGCGCGACAAGACATCTCAAGTTGATACATGGTGTTGAAGGCTTGCGGCGCATCGGGTCCGCACGTCAACAGGCCATGGTTCCTCAGGACCATGGCATTGTGCTCACCCAGATCGGCCACCAACCGAACGCGCTCAGCCAAGTCAATGGCCGGCCCTTCAAATTCATGGTAACCCAAGTGGTTGACAAAACGAATGGAGGTTTGAGTCATGGGCAGCAATCCGCAGGCCATGCTGGCCACCGCCATGCCAGCGCGCGTGTGGGTATGGATCACGCAATTGACATCGGGTCGAGCGTGGTGGATGGCGCCGTGAATCACATAGCCAGACTTATTGATGCCGTAATCGGTGTCTGGTTTGGCCAAAATGTTGCCATCAAGATCAATTTTGACCAAACTTGAAGCGGTGATTTCTTTGTAAAGAAGGCCATAAAGATTGATCAGCAAGTGCTCAGTGCCGGGAATTTTTAAGGTGATGTGGTTGTAGATCAAATCGGTCATGTCGTAGGCGTCAATCAAACGATAACAAGCGGCCAATTGAACGCGAGCTTGCCATTCTTCATGGCTGACCTCGTTTTTAAGGGATTTGAATTCTGTGCTGAAGTTGGATGTCATGGGTCGGGGTCTAAGAAAGGTAAGGTTTTAACTCAATGGGTGATGGAATAATAGCGCAATTTTTATGTGGGTTTGGCGCATTCATGATTAGGGTTTGGTTGAATGGTCATCTGTGATGTGCGGTGGTATGCTCACCCAGTACGAACGTCAGAATTTTTCATTCAAGTTTTTAGGGGGCGCTCAGCATGAGATTTCGCCATTCTTTTCTTTTATTGTTTTTTTGTTTATCCAATATTTTTTCTATGAATTCAATCGCTCAAATTGCCCAGTCCCTTGCTCCAAGCGGGAAAATCAAAGCCTCGATCAATCTAGGGAACCCTATTTTGGCCAACAAAGACCCCAAAACAGGTCAGCCTTTTGGGGTGTCTGTCGATTTGGCCCATGCCTTGGCTAAAAAACTTGGCCTTGAGTTGGAGTTGGTGGTGTTTGATTCAGCGGGAGAGTCCGTCAAAGCTGTGAAGGAAGAAAGGGCGGATTTTGGTTTTTTCGCAATCGATCCCGTTCGAGGTGAGGGCATTGCCTTTACGGACCCTTATGTGTTGATTGAGGGGAGTTATTTGGTGAGAAACGATTCACCCATTCAATCCAACGAAGAAGTGGACCGAGCGGGTACACGCGTCACAGTTGGCAAAGGCAGTGCTTACGATTTGTATTTGACTCGGGAGTTGAAACACGCAAGCATCGTGCGTTCCCCGACCTCACCCACGGTTGTGGATTACTTCATGGATCAGCACATTGAGGTCGCTGCTGGCGTCAAGCAACAATTGGAGTTCGATCAAAAAAGGTTTACAAATTTAAGGCTCTTGCCAGGTCGATTCATGGTCATTCAACAAGCCATGGGTATTCCTAAATCTCGTTCTGCGCAAGCCCATCAATTCTTGATCGATTTTGTGAAAGAGATGAAAGCCAGCGGCATGGTGAGTCAATCTCTTAAGACCCACAACATTGAAGGCGCATCTGTTGCACCTTGAATGAAGTTATCGAAGCGTTGATCAGCGCTCTTGGAGTTGTTGGGCGATTTTCTTGCCCAACTCCACGCCCCATTGGTCAAAGGGATTGATCGACCAAATGGCAGCTTGGGTGAAGACTTTGTGCTCATACAGCACCATCAAAGCGCCCAATGTTTTGGGCGTCATCTCGTCGAGCCAAATGCTTGTGCTCGGGGAATTGCCTCTAAAAGTTCTGTGGCCAGCGATTTGAGCGACCTCGGTCTCACTGAGTCCACTGAGCATGAGCTCTTTGCTGGTGTCCTCCAAGCTTCGGCCCAGTGCCAAGGCCTTGGCTTGCGCTTTCATATTTAGCACCAAGCAGGCGTGATGCGCCTGGGCATGAGAAAGAGGACACGAGTCGGTTTTAAGGCCAATAAAGTCTACAGAGACCAAGTGGCTGCCTTGGTGCAAAAGTTGGAAATAGGCATGCTGCCCATCAATGCCAAGTCCGCCCCAAACAATGGGAGAGGAGTTGACCTCCAAGGCTTGCATGTGGTGATCCACGCCTTTGCCATTGGACTCCATCTCGAGTTGCTGTAAGTAGGGCGTGAAATGGCTGAGCAAATAAGAGTAGGGGGCAACGTTATGGGTCGATGCCTTTAAGAAGTTGTTGTTCCAAATGCCAATCAACGCTAGCAACACGGGTAAGTTTTGCTCCCAGGGCGCATGGACAAAGTGATCATCCATGGCACGTGCACCAGCCAAAAATTCTTTGAATTGATCCTCACCAATTGCAATGGCCAAAGGCAATCCAATGGCAGACCACACCGAATACCTGCCGCCCACCCAGTCCCAGAATTTAAAAATTTGGTTTTCTCGATAGCCACTCTCTCGTGCCAAAGACGTGTTGGCCGTGACGGCCACCAAGTGAAGACTCAATTGATCTGGTGGGCAGCCATTTTGAAGGAGCCACTCTTTAGCGGAAGACGCAAGCAAGAGGGTCTCTTGGGTTGAGAACGTTTTGCTTTGAACAATGAACAAGGTCGTTTTGGGGTTCAATTCGCGGACCACTTTGTACAAGGCCCAAGCGTCCACGTTAGAGACAAAGTGCACGCGCGGCAGTCTTTTTGAGCTCGGTTCTTGACTGCTTGAAGGCGTGTTTGACAAAGCTTGTACGCACATCCTAGGACCCAAATCAGAGCCGCCGATGCCAAGGTTCACGACATCTGTAAACGCTTGACCGGAAAATCCGGTGAGTTTTTGGTGCCTAATTTCTTCTGCGAAAGTGCAAAATCGATTCAATTCAGTGGTCACGTTTCGGGTGATGTCTTGGCTCCACGAGACCGGGTCGCCTTCAAGGCTTCTGAGCGCCGGGTGCAGGGCTGCACGTTGTTCAGACGTGTTGACCGATGCCCCTTGAAAGAGCAATTTGATTTGCTTGGCAAGATCGGATTCTTTGGCCAATGCTTGTAAGCCGTGCATGACCTCTGCGGTGATCCTTTGGCAAGAAAAATCCAACTCCAATCCCATGCCCTTCAAGACCAGGGATTGCGTGCGGTCACGGTCGTTCAAGAGTTCGCGCAAATGCGGCATCTCGCGTTCGCTCAATGCCTCAAGCGCGCTCCACGCGTGCAGGGATTTGACGGATTTCACGGGTTTCATTGCAGTGGGTAGGGGTGGACTCGACAAGTGAAAGAGGCCTTCAGTCAGCTGAGATCTTTCTCTCACGAATCAACTTGCCCCATTTTTTTGACTCACTTTCAATGAATCGGGCCAACTCCTCACGGGTGCCCGGCTCAGGCGTTAAACCATGCTTGATCAAAGACTCCTTGACCTCAGGATTTTGCAAGACCTTGACAATTTCGTAGTTCCATCGATCTAAGATTTTGGGATGCATTTGAGCGGAGGCAACAAAAGCATACCAATTGACGGCGTTGAAGCCTTTAAAGCCAGATTCTGCAACGGTGGGCAAGTTAGGCAGGGCCGGGCTTCTTGAGAGTCCTGTTGTTGCAATCGGTATGACTTTGCCCGTTTCAATGTAGGGCCCAGCCGATGAAGGGGTTGAAAAATAGGCAGAGACTCTTCCGCCCAATAAATCGGTGAGCGCTGGTGCGCCCCCTTTGTAGGGGATGTGGGTGATGTCAATGTTTGCTTCTTGGTTAAACAACTCGCCCGCCAAATGTGAGGCCGATCCTGAGCCCGTAGATGCATAGTTCAACACGCCGGGTTTCGATTTGGCCAAGGCAATGTATTGAGCCAAGGTTTTAACCCCCAGTCCAGGGCTGACCACCAAGACGTTCGGAAAGAGCAGTCCCATGGTGAGGGGTGCGATGTCTTTTTGTACATCGTAGCCAACTTTCATCATGTGAGGAGCAATCGCCAAAGGGCCAATCGAGCCGAGCAAGATGACTGAACCATCGGGGTCTGATTTGGCAATGATTTGGTGCGCAATGTTGCCTCCAGCACCGGCCTTGTTGTCAATCAACACCGATTGCCCCAAATTCTCTGACAGCTTCTTTGCAATGAGGCGCGCGGCCGTGTCGGAGGCGCCCCCTGCAGCAAAGCCCACGATCATGGTGATCGGTTTATTGGGGATGTCTTGAGCGACAGAGGAGCGCGCAGACAGCGCACATAAAAACGTCACTGCCAGCAAGAAGCAACAGGGGTTGATCAAGCGAAGGGGGGAGCTCAAATGCAAGCGTTGGATCTTCATCTTCTAGCCTCTCTTAGTCTTCTTTAAGGATCAATTGACTGGGTTGTCTTTTCTCGACAGCAAATCTCAAGAGCGCCGCGCCACGGTAAAAGCCGTGCGCGAATTTGCCATAGGGCAAGGTTAAAAACAACGCCATGATGGAGCCCAAGTGTAGGGCAAATAAAAGTGGCATGGCCACTGTTTTCCCCAAGAGCCACAAGAGCAAACCGCTCAAAGAGGCCAAGATGAGCAAAGCGATAAATCCCAGATCCATGGGTTTTTGCTGAGCGTCGCCATGGTCTTTGTGGCGACTGAGGTTGAGTTGTGCTAGCCACAAGGCGCCCAGTAACAATGAGACGCCCCCGAGCACCCCAAGCATCTTGGGCAAGGTGCTCAGGTCATAGGGCGCGTGCAGGCCCAGTGCGTAGTGATAGAAAGTGGCGACCGTTGTGGAAGCAAAGCAGAGCATGAAGCCATAGAAGGTCAAATGATGGGCTCGGCGTTTGGAAAGTGTGAAGGCGTCGTCTTCGTTGTTGCATCCTTCGCCGTGGCCGCCGTCCAAGTATTTCAGCGTGAGCATGTTTTGTGTGGCCTCCAAGCTGGCCTCGCTGGAGGCGCTCACTTGGCCCGTCACGGGCGTGATTTTAGATAGGAATGAGAACAGTCCCATGCCCAAAGCAATCACGTCAAAAATGAATATGGGCGCAAAAAGACTCACCAAAGCGTTGTGGTTCAGAATGTCATAAAA
Source organism: uncultured Burkholderiales bacterium (assembly GCA_903861115.1). GTDB lineage: Bacteria > Pseudomonadota > Gammaproteobacteria > Burkholderiales > Burkholderiaceae_C > Limnohabitans. Next base: position 6,044 of record CAIOTD010000140.1, on the reverse strand, counting down.
ACCCAAAACCGTTGTGCCATCGAACACCGATGAGTTTTGTTTCATCATGATCAGTGTTATGAAAAACGCCAACGACACGGTCAAGCATATGGCAATCCACAGTCCATTGTGCTGATACCATTTGCCCATGGATTTTGGCCATGCGAAGGTTTGATAGGTCTCGAGTCTGACTTTTGCCATGCTTTGAGGGATGTTGACCTGAAAGTCATGGGGGTCTGCATACTGGCAAGCATGCAAACAAGCCCCACAACTGTGACACAAATTGGCCATGTAGTGGATGTCATTTTTTTCAAAACTCAAGCGCCTGGTCATTGCAGGAAAGACCGCGCAAAAGCTCTCGCAGTAGCGACAAGCATTGCAAATTTGAAGTTGTCTTGCAACCTCCGCCTCATTGGCGCTGAGTGTGGCTTGACCAAGAGCGGTGTCTTTGGCTTGTTGAACCAATTCATTGAGCGCTTGCATGTTTAATATTCCTCACTGACGGTGTCTTCAATTGATGTGGTGTTGGGCATTGCAGTCCCAGCGTCAAGCGCATTGAGCGCTGAAGCGCCGAGAACAAATTGTGCGGCTTGCTGTCCGGCAATTCTTCCGTATGCGGTGCCAATGGTCATGCCAACACCTGCTGTGTACCCTTTGCCAAGGACATTGCCGGCCATGATTTCTCCTGCAGCAAACAAGTTCGGACTGGGTTGGCCAGAGAAATGAACGGCGGCTGTTTTATCTGTTTTAAGACCCAGATAAGTGAATGTAATGCCTGGTTTAACAGGGTAGGCATAGAAGGGGGCTTGATTGACCGGGATTGCCCAGTGGCTTTTTACGGGGGAGATGCCCTCTGTATGGCAATCATCAAGCACCGTGTGATTGAAGGTGCCAGCCCGGCAAGCGTTGTTGTACTCGTCCATTGTTTGCATGAAAGTACTTCGATCCAGTCCAATCAAATCGGCCAGTTCTTCAAGCGTATTGGCTTTGGTGCCGTCAAAAACCGGGGGCATGAAGCGCCCAACTGCTTTTGCATCGGTAATTGAGTAAGCAATTTGGCCTGGTTGAAGTGCTACCAAACGTCCCCAAATCGCGTACCGCTTGGGCCAGAAATCTTCACCTTCGTCATAAAAACGCTTGGCAAACTTGTTCACCACGACCCCAAGTGAGACGCAATCAATGCGTGTGCAAATGCCGCCGTCATACAGGGGGGCTCTCGCATCGATGGCCACCATGTGTGCTTGTGTGGGGTCGCCAATGATGTCAGCCCCCTGGTCTTTGAGCCGATCGATCATCGTGCCTTGGTTGAATCGGGTGCCGCGGATCAAAAAGTTGTCGGCCGTCCATTCGCCCCATTGGTTTTGTCCCCAAGCGGCCTTGAGTTTTTCCATGTTGGATTCAAATCCGCCGCAAGCCAAAACGCAACTCTTGGCAAAAATGGTCTCGGTGGTTGTGGTCCCATCGTTTTGAAGGTGGGAGACGGTTGCGCTGACAAAGACGCCCTCTTTGACTTCGATGTCAAATGCAGTTGCGTTGTAGTCAATCTGGATGCCGAGGTTTTCAGCGCTTCTGAAGTAAGCATTGATCAGCGCTTTGCCCCCGCCCATAAAAAAGGCATTGGTTCTCGCTGTGTGCAAAGCCCCGGACAAGGAGGGTTGAAAGCGCACGCCATGTTTTTTCATCCATGGCCGACAACTCGAGGAGTCACGAATGGCAATTCGGGCCATTTCTTCGTTGGTTTGTCCACCAGTGACTTTGAGCAAGTCTTGCCAAAATTCTTCTTCTGGATAGGATTCAACCAACACATCTTGTGGTTCATCATGCATGCACCTTAAGTTTCTGGTGTGCATGGAGTTGCCTCCGCGCCAAATTTTTGGAGCAGACTCCAATAGTCTGACTGTGCATCCTGCTTCTCTGGCCATCAATGCGGCACATAAAGCTGCATTGCCGCCACCTATTACCAGCACGTCAACAGAACTTTGATTTGTCAATTGGCTCTCCTTCTTTATTTAAACTGCATAGACAAAAACATACTTGCAAATTCCAAAACGGTCCTTGGTCATGCTTTTATCAAATGGAACAACTGCACGGTGACTTCAAACGGCGTTTCAAGTCAAGAAAAGGCGACTGGATCAATTCAGCTTTGCCAAGGCCTTTTCTTTCCAAAGTGCCCAGGGTCGTTCCAAATGGATATCGGCCATGGCTGAAGTGGCCAAGGCCTCGCCTTCGGTTAAAAATTCAATGCTTCCAATTTTCATGGATTCGAGTTGAAGCTTTGCATTGGCCTCTGTGTAGATGGCTCTGTAGACCACTTGTTTGATGGATGTGCCAACGGCCACGCTGCCGTGTCCTCTCATGAGTGCCACCGTGGCTGAACCCAGCGTATTGGCCAAGGATTTACCAAGCTTTTGAGAGTTGATCAATAAATCAGAGGTCTCGCCCGCAGTGTGACGAATTTCGTAAATCGGCGTTTGAGCACCTAAAAAGCCACTCATGTGACATATTGGACGCAAACGCTGTGAGGTGACACCAAAAGGGATCACCGAAGGGGAATGCGAGTGCACAACGGCATTCACATCAGAGCGAGCTCGAAAAATCTCGCTGTGAATAAACCGTTCAACGTAGGATGTTCTGTTTGCTGGGTCGTGGATAACACCCTCGAAGTCACATTCCAAGATGTCTTGCGCAGTCACCAAACCTGGGGCCATGCTTTTGGCGATGAAGAAGCGATTTTCCTTGCTTGGGTGACGAACGCTGATGTGCCCAAAGCCGTCGACCACCCCTTCGTTGTAAAGAATTTTATTGGCGACAACCAACTCATCAATAATGGCTTTAATTTCTTGCGACATGGTCTCAATCGTAATGGAGTCAAAGTCTTCGATGATAACTTCTAAGAGAGCCAAATATTGGCTCTCCCAACTGAGAGGCCGCCAATCAAGGACGTGACGAAATCGCCCTCAACACTCGCAGCGTTGGGTTGAGGACCCCAATCTTATCGCCGTGGATCATCTCAAGTTTTGCCTGGTCTCTTTTTTGCTTATATTCATTCATTGGATTTAAGAAAACAAATTGTTTAGTCAATTAAATTTAAATTGTTTGTACTAATGTATTCATTATTTAGTATGATTTAAATCGTTTTGCTATAGTAATGGTTTTGAGTGCCGATCATGAATGTGAGGAGTTTGGTCTGAATTTTCAGGATCACTGTCGGTTTGTATTGATTTTTTTTGAAAAGTGTCAATACTTTGCCGTTTTTGAAGGCGAATGTGTTTGCTTGAATGTGTTTTAAATGTTTAAAAATAAAAAGTTAATGGGGCTTTGGATCTCGCTGGCGATCACTGTGGTGATGGCCAGTGTGTATCTATTGAGCTTGCAATTAATGGACACGCCGACCGACGTCGAGGAAGAAATCGCTCAAGAAACCTCTGAGTCGGTTGAGTCCACGCATGAAACTTTGGCGCAGGAAAAGTTGCCGGACCATGAGTCCAAGGCTCACGAAGAACATTCAACTGCAGGCGCTTTGCATGAAGCAGAACAAGAAAAGAGCACGAAAGACAAAAAAGAGGCAAAAAGTAACCCACATGGTGACAGCGCAACTTCAAAAACGCAGGTGAAGACCGAAAAAACTGAGCTCGGTGAGCACAGCAATGTAGAAGGGCACGAAGAGTCATCTCATGAGGAGGCCGCTTTAGATTTGTCCAAAAAATACAGACCAAGAATCATTGGTCGCTGCAAGTTGCTGTTTGATCGATTCAATAAAATGGAATTGCTTGCCAATCAATTCCATTCATTTGCATACAGTTACGATGGCAAGAGTGGATACTGTGCAGATTCTGGCCCCCAAGCTTCGCTGAAGTTGGCCAAAGAAATAGCCATATCTGATTGTGAAAAAAACAAAGCGTCGGCTGAGAGTTATGCCCCTTGTTTTATTTACTCAAGTGAAAAGTAGATGGAGGTGCAAGCATGAACTGCGATAAATGTGGTAAACCCAACTCTCCGCAAGCCAAATTTTGTGGCAAGTGTGGATTTGCATTCAAGGCACTGGTCTCAGAGAGTGCCACTCAAGAGGGCTCCGTGGGTCTTCAAGTTGGTGCGACCAGCAAAGAACCGCTGTCCCCCATTGATGAGCAAACCCACCGCCATGAACAGATCGATCATTCCAACAGCAGTGCTCAAGCCGATCTTGGTGTTTCCCCCCTTGTCCCTGTTCCCGCGCCAGAGGAGTTTGATCTTGCAGAGGCCAGCAACGTGGCCGGTGATTTGAAGGCATTGATCAACTCACAATTTCACAACAATTACTCCAATCAAGCGGCCATTAAAAAGTATCTGGACGCCCACACAGAGCAATTGAAGGCCATTACCTTTCAGTTGGAAAGTGTTAAGAATTTCCAGGCCACGATCAATTACGAATTGATCATCAATGAAATCAACGACAAGTACAAAGCGATCGTGCAAAGGATCGACGACAGAGATGCCGGCATTTTGAGCGATCCGACTCAAAGTTTGGGCCACTTGTTGGACGATGTGGATGAGAAAACACACTTTCTTTTCGAAAAAATCAATGCCTTGCTGATTTCTCACAATCAACAACTGATGAACAATTTCGAATCTATTTTGCAAAATGTGCATCACCAAAATGACAGCACTTTTGCCTTGTTAGAAAACCAATTGGCCACCAAGAATGCAGACTTGGAGCTTGCATTGGGTCATGCATTCCAGAGTTTTGAGACCAAAGCGGTTCAGGAAAACATCAATCTTGAGGCCAAACTCTTGGACTTGTTGACGGAGATCAAGCAGCAATCCAAAGAGGCCGATCACGACATCTTGGAGCGTTTGAGTTCTGTGGAAGAGTTGATGTCAACTGGGGGACTTGCATCCAATGCTGAAGCTTCAGGCGCTAGCGTGGATGTCATCTCTAAACAAATGAAATCCTTGGCGCTGACCAGTCATGAAAAACTCTCCAATTTGATCTTGAGCAGCCAAAAAACCTTGGGCATTGAGATTGCGAGCGATCTCAACGAGATCATTGATGAACGAATGAAATCTTTGAAACTGGATTTGGAAAAGTCACTGACTGAAATCAAAAAAGACAAGCACCTCACCAAAGAGATGTTCAAGTCGGTGGTCTCTCCCAGTGAATTTAACCCAGAGGGCTCAGATGGGTGGATCACATTTTTGACGGGTTTACTCAGCGGTTGTGCGGTGGTTTTGGCAAGTCTTGCCATTTATAACTTCGTGGCCCATTCTTCAGACTCGGCGCCTGAGAAGACGCCGAAAGCGGCGATTTCAAAGTCGCACAAACGCGATTAAAAGAGCGACGCCCATCATGTCACACAAGCCCTGTTTCTCTTGCGGATTTGAAAACCCGACAGAACATTTGTTCTGTGAAAACTGTGGCGTGAGCTTGTCCGACTCGATCATCGCACCGGTCTACATCAACACACTCAAGCATGACAGTCAGTTGATCAGCTTGAATGTCTTTTACCGACGTGTCTGGTATTGGTTTTTGACTGCGTTGGCCAGCTTGGCCACCTTTTGGTTCGTGCCTGATATCAACGTCACCTACTGGACAGCAGGGGTGGGATTGTTCATCTCATTTTTGGTCCCGTACCGATATGACAGCATCATTCGTCAGCCCATACCAACGGAGATCTTGTCTAAAAACATCATCGCCTATGGACCCTCCTACAAAAGGGGGTGTTTTTTCTTTGCCTCTGGGTTGATGTATTTTCTGGATGACGGGATTTTCTACAAATCCTACTCAATCAAAGGGGACACTTATTTCCTTTTTATTGAAAAGTCCAGCATCGACTTCATCTCCTCACACGACCGTTTGCCGATCGGTCGGTCCTCTTCCAAGATATCGATCCATACCAAGTCGGGCGCCGTTCATCAGTTCAATGTTTACAAGAGAGAGCTGTGGCTGATGACCTTTTATCAGTTCGGACTGAAAGTGTTGGCTGAGAACATGAGTTTTCAGATCCCAGAACCACAAGACGCCTTGACAGATGCAAGCGATCAATAGTGCCGTGGCCCATGCGCCATTGGGTCACGACTTGACAGTA
>CAIOTD010000139.1 GCA_903861115.1 uncultured Burkholderiales bacterium | reverse complement strand
GGCGCGGACCCAAATGTCAGCTTGGATGTACTCCATGATGTGGCCAATGTGAAAATTTCCATTGGCATAGGGCAAAGCGGTGGTGACAAACAATTGGCGGACAGACATGGCTTACTCATATTTTGGGGTTCAGGGGAATGATTTTAAAGTGTTTAAGGCCTGGATGCTGCGCTAGGGCCGTCAAGCAACGCACAAAATCAAGCTAACTTTGGGGCTGGCGACTCACCACAAGCAGGCTCGTCAAAGGGTTATCGAAGTTTCGTTAGACTCTAGGTCTGTGATGGGTTTAAATAAATGGAGAATTTGATGGCTTTGAACGAGCAAATGGTCTTGCAAGTCTTGTGTGATGTCGTGGATCCCTTCACGGGACAGACCTTGATGGCCACCAAGTCGATAAAGAATGTGCGCATTCAAGGCAATGATGTTGCTTTGGAGTTGGTGTTGGGCTATCCAGCCAAGAGTCAATGGCCCGAGCTCACGCGCCGCCTTGAAGCGCAATTGCAAACCCTGCCCAATGTGGGGCAAATATCCATTGCCGTGAAAACGCAAATCTCCGCCCATGCAGCGCAGCGTGGGGTACAACTCTTGCCTCAAGTCAAAAACATCATTGCCGTGGCCTCCGGCAAGGGGGGGGTGGGCAAGAGCACCACCGCTGTGAATTTGGCCCTCGCTTTGGCCCAAGAGGGCTCGCGCGTGGGACTGCTGGACGCGGACATTTATGGCCCAAGTCAGCCCATGATGATGGGCTTGCATGCGCGCCCACAAAGTGAGGACGGTAAAACCATGGAGCCCCTTGAGAACCATGGCATTCAAGTCATGTCCATTGGGTTTTTGGTCTCACCTGAGGAAGCCACCATTTGGCGTGGTCCCATGGCCACACAAGCGTTGGAGCAGCTTCTTCGGCAAACCAATTGGAAAGATCTGGACTATTTGATCGTGGACATGCCGCCCGGCACGGGCGACATTCAACTCACCTTGAGCCAACGCGTGCCGCTCACGGGCGCGGTCATCGTCACCACGCCTCAAGACATTGCACTCTTGGATGCGAAAAAAGGCATCAAGATGTTTGACAAAGTGGGGGTGCCCATTTTGGGTCTGGTGGAGAACATGGCTGTTCACATCTGCTCTCAGTGCGGGCACCATGAACATATTTTCGGGCAAGACGGTGGGCAGCACATGGCCAAACAACTCGAAATCGATTACCTGGGCGCCTTGCCACTGGATATCAAAATTCGACTTCAAGCCGATAGCGGTCAACCCACTGTGGTGGCCGATCCCCAAGGGGATGTGGCCCAGTTGTACACCGCCATGGCACGCACCTTGGCCATCAAGGTGGCCGCCAAGGCGCGGGACTTTTCGTCCCTGTTCCCCAACATCACCATCTCAAAGGGGACTTGAACAAACGCTATGGCGCCAAGTCATCGGCTTGGAATTGAAGTCTGGCCAACTTGGCGTACAGACCCCCAAGCGCCAAGAGCTCCTCATGGTTGCCGCTCTCAACGAGTTTTCCGTGTTCAAGCACGAGCAAAGGGTTGGACTTCTTGACCGTTGAGAAGCGGTGCGCAATCACCAAGGTGGTTCGGTCTTCCTTGGCCTTGTCCAAGGCGAGTTGGACCACCCGTTCGCTGTTGGCGTCCAGCGCGCTGGTGGCTTCGTCCAAGAGGAGCAAAGGGGGATTCTTTAAAATCGCGCGTGCAATGGCAATGCGCTGTTTTGACCGCCCGAGAGTCGCACGCCTCGTTCCCCCAAATACGTGTCATAGCCCTCTGAGAGTTGCTCAATGAACTCGTCCGCATAAGCCGCCTTTGCTGCCCGGTACACCTCCTCTTTGCTGGCACTGGGTTTGCCGTAAAGAATGTTTTCATAGGCACTGGTTGAGAAAATCACGGGCTCTTGAGGCACGAGTCCGATGCGCTCTCTGAGGTCCTTCAGACCCAAGTGTTGAATGGGGACCCCATTGAGTCGAATCTCGCCTTCTTGCGGATCATAAAAGCGCAGCAACAAAGAAAATACACTGGTTTTGCCCGCCCCACTGGGGCCCAAAAGTGCGGCATTTTCACCCGCTTGAATGCGCGCATTCAACTGCGAAAGCGCCGCGCGGTCGGGTCTCGAGGGGTAATAAAAGGTGACGTTGTTGATCTCCAAATCGGCCCCCCCACTTTGGCGAGAAATGATGGCCGCTGAGGTGGGCTCCAAAATGGGCGAGCGGGTGTTCAGCAGCTCAATGAGGCGCTCTGTGGCACCGGCTGCGCGCAACAAGTCTCCATACACCTCTCCCAGCACAGCAAAGGCACTGGCCAGCAACAAAACGTACACCAAGGTTTGCCCCAGTTCACCCGCACTCAGTGTGCCCTCCATGACCGAGAGCGCACCTTGGTACAGACCCCAAAGCAAAGCCGCACTGGTGGTGGTCAAAATGAAGGCGACCAAAAAAGAGCGTGCCTTGATGCGTTTGATGGCCGTCATGAACGCTTGCGCACTGGCGGCTTCATAGCGCTTGGCCTCGCGATGCTCGGCCGTGTAACTTTGGACCACAGGGATGGCGTTGAGCACCTCTTGGGCAATCGCCGAGGTGTCGGCCACTCTGTCTTGAGAGGCGCGGGAGAGTTTTCTCACCCTTCGACCCAAGGCCACGCTGGGGGCGATCACCACCAACAACAGCGCAATAACTTGAAGCATCAAAAGTGGATTGGTCCAGATGAGCATCAACAAAGCACCCACACCCATGACCAAGTTTCTCAGTCCCATCGATAAAGACGAGCCCACCACGGTTTGCACAAGCGTCGTGTCTGAGCTCAGCCGAGAAAGCACTTCGCCCGTTGGCGTGACTTCAAAAAAAGCAGGACTTTGTTTGAGCACATGGGCATACACCGTTTGCCTCACGTCGCTGGTGATGCGCTCGCCCAACCAGCTGACCATGTAAAAGCGAGCGGAGGAAAAGAGCGCCAAAGCAACGGAGACCCAAAAGAGCAAAAAGAAATGCCAAGTCAATGCAGAGCGGTCGCTTTGAGAGCTAAGTCCTTGGTCGATCAAGAGTTTGAGCGCATAGGGGAAGCAAAGGGTTGAGGCCGCGGCCAAGATCAAGAAAATACCCGCCCAAAGGACTTGCACGCGATAGGGCTTGATAAAGGGCATCAGCCCCAAGAGGCCTGGCAAACGAGCTTTCTGGGTCTTTTCGCCTTCTCCTGAAGGTGGGGGTTCTGTTGAAGACAAGGGAGCGGCGCTTGTGGTGGGTGAGTTTGAATCGGTCATGGAGCGATTCTCACTCATTTGCATTGGGTTTGCGCTTGGCCTTGAGAAAATCTTGCCCCTCGGTGGCAGGCCCGTTTGAGAACGTGACACAATGGCGCTCATGCAATTGAATGAAGAAACCATCGAGTCGGCGCCAAAGCCTGCAGCCAGTTTGGTGCTCCTAAGAGACGCGCGAACGGCGGGCGGCCTTGAGCGCATGGAGGTGTTCTTGATGAAGCGCCACAGTGCCTCCAAAGTGCTGGGCGGCGCTTATGTCTTTCCAGGTGGCAAATTGGATGCAGACGATGGGGAGATTGTCTTGTCTGAGCAATTGGTCCAGTCGGCTGCCGATTTGCACCTGCAACTCCAAGAGCCCGAGCAAAGCCCTGAGGGGGCCGCGGCATTGTATGTGGCTGCACTTCGCGAGGCCTTTGAAGAGTGCGGTGTGCTTTTTGCCCAACATGAAGAGCCAGGCAAAGAGATCGATTTTTTGGAGACCGCAAAACGTCTGAGTGCACACGTTCAACAAGGCCGGCCTTTCTCCAAGGCCTTGCGTGAGCGGGCCGTGCGCTTGGACACCCAAGCCTTGGTGCCCTGGGCCCGCTGGATCACGCCCAAAACACCCACCGTCAGCAACCAACGCTTTGATGCGAGGTTTTTTATTGGTGTGATGCCCAAAGATCAAACAGCCTTGCATGACAATTTTGAGACCACCCACAGCACGTGGATCACCCCCAAGCAGGCGCTTGCATCGTATTGCAACAAAGAAATTGAGTTGGCCGCCCCCCAAATCATGAGTTTGATTGGTTTGACCCCTTTTGCATGCACGGCAGACGTGGTGGCCCACGCCAAAGCACAACGACCCCCTAAAATTGAACCGCATTCCACCACCATTGACGGGGTCAGGGCCGTTTGTTTTCCTGGCGACGCGCTTCACCCCGTGAGCGATAAAATATTGCATGGCCCGACTCGCCTGTGGTTCAAGGCGGGTCGCTTTGAGCCCACAGAGGGCTTGGACCGTTTGTTGATGGATTTTTAATAAAGAGGTGCATGATGGGCTTACTGGTATTGGGTTTGTTGGTGTTCTTGGGCGTTCACTCCTTGAGGATCTTCAGCGAGTCAAGAAGAGCGCATTACGTGGCTGTGCTGGGTGAGAAAAAGTTCAAAGGCCTTTATTCCCTCTTGTCGCTTCTTGGCTTTTTGATCCTGATCGCTGGTTTTTCTCAGGCCAGACTCACGCCCGAGTGGATTTGGATGCCGCCGGCTGCAGCCAGACACGCCATGTTTTTCTTGATGTGGATCGCCTTTGTCTTGTTGGCAGCAACCTACATCAATGGCAACGTCATCAAAGATCGCATCGGGCACCCCATGGTGGCGGCTGTCAAGGTGTGGGCCCTTGCACATTTGATCGTCAATGGGCAGGCACACCAAATCGTGCTTTTTGCTGCATTTTTGATCTGGGCGGTGCTCAGTTTTAGCACGTCTAGAAAGCGTGACAGACGGGCGCTCTTGGCGCTTGAAGCGCAGGGACTCCCTCCTCCCCCCAAAGCACCCGTCTCCAAGGCGGCCAATGGCTTGGTGCTCACCATTGGCACCCTTGCCTGGATGTTGTTCATGGGCTGGGGCCACAAGTTGCTCATTGGCGTGAGCCCCTTTGTCATTGGAGTGGCGGGGTAAGGAAATTTCTAAGCGAGCAGGGCTTTTGGGGGTTTACCTCATTTGAAAGCCGGGTGTTCAAGCTCACAATGGGCCAGACACGCTTGGTCTTAGGCTTGTTGCGTGCTTGACGCCCAATTATTGAGGGAGATTTGATCATGACAAAGATGCATTCCATGCGTCAAGGTGTTGCGTTGACCTTGGCCCTGACTTTTTCACTGCTGCAGGCGCTGGCCCAAGCAGAAGTGTTTCCCTCAAAGCCCATTCGTTTGGTGTGTCCCTTTCCTGCTGCAGGTGCCGTGGACATTGCGGCTCGAGCCATCGCGCAGGAGTTGACAAAAAATTTAAACCTCCCCGTCACGGTTGAGAACCGTCCCGGTGCAGGCGGCAACATCGGCTCTGCAGAGGTGGTGCGTGCCGTGCCTGATGGTTACACATTGCTCATGACCACCTCAGGCATTCAGGCCATCAATCCGTTTTTGTACAGCAAAATGCCCTTTGATCCCAACAAAGATTTGCAGCCGGTCTCCGTTTTGGTGTCGCTCAACAACGTCTTGGTGATCAACCCCACGGTAAAGATCTCGTCCGTCAACGACCTGATTGCTCAAGCAAAAGACCAACCCGGCAAGCTCAACTACGCCTCCAGTGGCAGCGGGACGAGCATTCACATGTCGGGCGAGATGTTTAAATTCATGGCCGGGGTCAATTTGATCCACATTCCCTACAAGGGCAGTGCGCCCGCCGTCACGGATTTGCTGGGTGGGCAAGTCATGATGATGTTTGACAACATTCCCTCCTCCATGCCCCACATCAAATCGGGCAAGCTCAAAGCGATCGCCACAACAGGCGCCAAAAGAGACCCCTCTTTGCCCGACTTGCCAACCATTGCTGAGGCGGGCGTGCCGGGCTATGAAGCGGGTGTGTGGTTTGGTGTGATGGCGCCCATGGCGACCCCCAAGGACATCATTGCCAAACTCAATGCAGAGATTGTGAAGGCCGCCAAAGCCCCCGACTATGTCAAAAAGATGAACGAGCAAGGCTACATCGTGGTGGCAAGCTCGGCCGAGCAAATGGGCGAGATGAGTCGCTCTGAATTTGCGCGCTGGGGCCCCATTGTCAAAGCTTCAGGTGCCAAAGCCGAGTAAGAAAAGGACGCCACAGGGCACGCAAGGGCCAGGATGAATGCACAAATAAACCTCAGAAACCCCTTGGATTGACCTATATCAGATCGCTTTGGACCCGGTTGCATTAAACTGTCTGTCAGTATGCACCGTTCAACCCTTTCTTCTCTTGTTATGCCTGCTTCCCAGACTGTTCGACGACCCCCAAGTCGCAACACCCCTCATCTATCGATCTTGCGCACCGCACGATGTTAAAAGCCCATGAATTAGGGGCCAAAAAGGGCCGCGTGTCGCTGTTTGACAACGTGAGTTTTGAGTTGCTGGCCGGGCAATGGCTTTTTTTGTCGGGTGGCAACGGTTCAGGCAAAACCACCTTGCTCAGAATTCTTTGCGGCCTTGGCGTGCCAGAGAGCGGTGAAGTGCGCTGGAGAGGTGTGCAGACCCACACCGATGCAAGCGGCTTGCACCGTGAGATGATGTATTTGGGGCATGCACTGGGCCTCAAAGAGGAGTTGAGTGCGCTGGAGAATTTGCGTTTTTTTGCACAAATGAACCACAGGCCCCATGACCCGGTCAAAACGCGAGAGGTGCTGGCCACTTTGGGGCTCAAAGGCCGTGAGGATTTGCCTCTGCGTGTCTTGTCTCAAGGGCAAAAAAGACGCGTGGCGCTTGCCAAGCTCTTTCTCCATGAGGCGGCGTTGTGGATTTTGGATGAGCCCTTTGTGGCCCTGGATGCGCAAGGGTTGCAGGTCTTGGTTCAAGCCATCGAGCAGCACTTGCAAAACAAAGGCCTTTTGGTTTATACAAGCCACCAAAGGGTTGACATTGATGCGCCTGGTTTGGAAGTGAGTTTGCGAGCATGAGCGTTTTTCTGAGTTTGGTGCAAAGAGATCTGCTCTTGGCGCTTCGTCGACGCACGGAGGTCTTGACGGGCCTGTTCTTCATGGTGATTGTGGCGAGCCTGTTCCCCTTGGCCATTGGGCCAGAGATGGATTTCCTTCGTAGAATGGCGCCCGGTATTTTATGGATCGGGGCCTTGTTGAGTTCATTGCTCAGCTTGCCAAGGCTTTTTGAGGCCGATTTTTTGGATGGCAGTTTGGAGCAATTGGTTCTCTTGCCATCGAGTTTGGCCATGAATGTGGGCGCCAAAATGCTGGCGCACTGGTTGTTGAGTGGCTTGCCCTTGGTGCTGTTGGCGCCCCTCTTGGGGCTGCAGTTTGATTTGAACCCCGATTTGCTCTTGAGTTTGATGCTCACCTTGCTCATCGGGACGCCTGTGTTGACGGCCTTTGGGGCCATTGGGGCGGCGCTCACTTTGGGGGTCAGGGGGGGGAGCGTTTTGTTGTCCCTATTGGTGTTACCCTTGATGGTGCCGGTGCTGGTTTTTGGTGCAGGTGCGCTAGAGGCGCAAATGGGCGGCTTAGGCATTCAGGCGCACATTTCACTCATGCTCGCGCTGATGCTGGCCAGTCTTGCTTTGAGTCCCTTTGCGTGTGCGATGGCCATCCAATTGGCTGTCGAGTCATGAGGTGGGGCTGGGCTGTTTTTTTCTTTTTGAACATCTAAAGATTTGGTCATGAGTATTCATTGGTTTCATTACGCGGCGCCTCAAAACTTCTTTCACTTGTGTGCAAAGTTGTGGCCTTGGTGCGCCTGGATTGCCACGGTTTTTGCGTTGTGGGGTTTGTGGCTGGGTCTGGCCGTGGCGCCCATTGATGCCCAACAAGGCGAGGGCTACAGGATTATTTTTGTGCATGTGCCAGCCTCTTGGATGTCGATGGTGATTTATTTGGCCATGGGTTTTTGGAGTGTTATGGGCTTGACCTTCAAGACCCGCTTGTCAGGCATGATGACCCAAGCACTGGCGCCAACAGGCGCCATCTTTGCCGCCTTGTCTTTGTGGACCGGTGCCTTGTGGGGCAAGCCCATGTGGGGCACTTGGTGGGTGTGGGATGCAAGGCTCACATCGGAATTGATTTTGTTTTTTTTGTACATCGGCTTCATTGCGCTCACCTCTGCCATTGATGACGTCAAGCGCGCAGAGCGAGCAGGTGCCTTGATCTCGATCGTGGGTTGCATCAATGTGCCCATCATTTATTTTTCCGTCAAGTGGTGGAACACCTTGCACCAAGGCGCCAGTGTCTCCATGACGCAGTCACCCTCCATGGCGAGATTGATGTTGTGGGCCATGCTCTTGATGGCGCTGGCTTTTTGGTCCTACACCGTGGCCATTGTGCTCTACAGGGTCAGGACCCTCATCTTGCAAAGAGAGCGCGACAGCCATTGGTTGCGGTCATGGGTTGAGCAGGCGCAGGGTGCAAAAATAAATGGGGGCTAAGATGGAGTTCGATGTCTATACCGTGCATTGGTCCACGTGGAGCGATTTTTTCGCCATGGGGGGCTATGGTTTTTATGTTTGGGGCAGTTTTTTGGCGTGTGTCATTTTGCTGCTGATTGAAAGTGTGCAAGCTCGCGGTGCGTGGCTTGAAGAGCTTGAGAGCTTGGAGCAAGCGTACGAGCTCGATGAAGGTTTGGCCAAGATCAAGGGTGAGAAGACATGAGCAAAAGGGGCAAGCGTTTTTTGGTGATTGCTGTTGGCGTGGTGCTTTTGGCCTTGATTGTTGCCTTGGTGCTCAATGCGTTCAAAAGCAATTTGGTCTTTTTCTTCACGCCCACACAGATTGCACAGGGCCAAGCGCCCAAGGGGCAAGCGTTTAGGGTGGGCGGCATGGTGAAAGAGGGTTCTTTAAAACACGTTGATTTGAGCCACGAGTTCGTGGTGACAGACAATGAGCGGGATGTTCAAGTCATCTACAAAGGACTCTTGCCTGATTTGTTCAAAGAGGCCAAGGGCGTTGTTGCCCAAGGGGCGATGGGCGAGGATGGGGTTTTTGTGGCCACTCAAGTTTTGGCCAAACACGATGAGAATTACATGCCCCCAGAAGCGAAAGCGGCCATGGACCAGGCGGCCCTTCGCAGGGCGGCCCAAAGTGTCAAGGCGCCTTGAGGTGAGGGGGATCTCAGTGCAGCGTTCAATTTTTTTTCAATGCACGGTTCCGTGCACAACGCTGAGCGTGGCCAAGGCACTCGCGCAGCGCAATAAAGGGATTTCTTATGTTGGTTGAAGTTGGTCATTTTGCTTTGATATTGGCTTTTTTGGTGGCCATCCTTCAAGGCGTGTTGCCCCTGATAGGCGCTGCACAAGAGCGCGTCGCACTGCAAGCCCTGGCAAGACCGAGTGCTTATGTGCAATGGGCCTTGATTGCTTTGTCTTTTGTGTGCTTGGAGTGGGCTTTTCTAAACAACGACTTCTCCGTCGCTTATGTCGCCGAACACTCCAATCGGCTCTTGCCCAAGCCCTATCAGTTCGCTGCACTTTGGGGCGGGCATGAGGGCTCTTTGTTGCTCTGGGTTTTCTTGCTGGGTTTTTGGGCCTGTGCAGTTGCCTTGTTTTCCAAGTCCTTGCCGCTGGCCATGGTGGCGCGTGTGCTCGGTGTGATGGGTCTGATTTCGACGGGATTTTTGGCCTTCATTTTGTTCACCTCCAATCCCTTTTTGCGCCTCTTGCCCGCTGCGCTTGAGGGGCGAGACTTGAATCCCTTGCTGCAAGATCCTGGGCTGGTCATTCACCCGCCCATGCTCTACATGGGCTACGTGGGGATGTCCGTGGCGTTTAGTTTTGCAATTGCTGCGCTCTTGGCGGGTCGACTGGATGCGGCATGGGCGCGATGGTCAAGACCGTGGACCGTGATCGCTTGGACGTTTTTAACGCTGGGCATTGGTCTAGGTTCTTGGTGGGCCTATTATGAATTGGGTTGGGGTGGATGGTGGTTTTGGGACCCCGTTGAGAACGCCTCTTTCATGCCTTGGTTGGTCGGAACGGCCTTGATCCATTCGCTCATGGTGACGGAAAAGAGAGGGGTCTTCAAAGCGTGGACCGTGCTTTTGGCCATCGCGGCTTTTTCACTGTCTTTGTTGGGGACATTCTTGGTGCGCTCAGGCGTGTTGACCTCGGTGCATGCGTTTGCCTCAGATCCCACCAGGGGGATTTTTGTGTTGATCTTTTTGGCCTTGGTGGTGGGCTCTTCGCTCATGCTGTTTGCCTGGCGAGCGCAAGCGGTGACGGAGAATGCGAGCATGGGGTTGCTCTCAAGAGAGACCTTCTTGCTCGTCAACAGCGTGCTCATGAGCGTGGCCACCTTGGCCGTCCTTTTAGGGACCCTTTACCCATTGATTGTTGACGCCTTGCAGCTCGGTAAATTGTCTGTGGGCCCCCCTTACTTTGATGTGGTCTTTGCGCCTTTGATGGTGCCTGTATTGTTCATCATGGTGCCGGGGAGCTTGGCACGCTGGCGACAAGCGCAGATGAAGGACTTGTTGCCGCAACTGGTTTGGCCGCTTGTTGGCGCTTTGGTCTTTGCGGTGGGTTTGTCGCTTTGGATGGGCCGTGTCTCAAGCGGTGTGCTGCTCGGTTTTGCATTGGGCGGCTGGGTGGGGTCTGCCGGATTGATTCAAATGTTCAAACGCATCCACATGCCCGGTCGCATTGGGGGCTCGTTTTGGGGCATGCAGTTGGCGCACTTGGGTCTGGCCATTGTGGTAGTTGGCATCACGGGCGTGAAGTCCTTTGAGATTGAGAAAGACGTTCGAATGGGCGTTGGTGACCAAGTCACGGTGGACGCCTATGTGTTCAAACTGGTGGGCATGACCCAGGTTCAAGGCCCCAATTACCAAGCCACTCGAGCGCAAGTGCAAGTGCTGCGCAATGGCGTTGAGTTCAAAACCCTCTATCCCGAGAAAAGGCGCTATGTCTCTTCTGCCATGCCGATGACCGAAGCGGCCATTGATTCAGGCGTCATGCAAGATTTGTACGTCTCCTTGGGAGACGCTTTGAGTGGCCCCACACCTCAGTGGAGCATGCGCGTGTATTTCAAGCCGTTTGTGCCTTGGTTGTGGGCGGGTGTGTTGGTGATGGTCTTGGGCGGTTTTTTGGCCGCCCTGGACAAGCGCTACCGAGTGTCTCCGTCCCAAAAAGGGGTTGTGGCCTGAAGAGGCCGTGCAGCCACGTCGAGTCGCTGCGTTCGAATGTGTGATGGATTTAATTGTGCTGGGCTTGGGTCCCTGCACTATGGAGTGAAGTGATGAGTCGAAGGAAGTTTTTTTTGGTGCCCCTGATCCTTTTTGTGGGCTTGCTTGTTTTTTTGGCCCTGGGTTTGAGAAAAGATCCCAGAGAGATTCCCTCGCCGTTGATTGACAAAGCCGCACCCGCATTTGAGCTGCCCACCTTGAGGGGGTCGACGCACTTTTCGCCCAAAGATTTTGCGGGCAAGGTCTGGATGTTCAATGTGTGGGCCACATGGTGTGTGGCCTGTCGCGATGAGCACCCGATTTTGGTGGCCTTTGCACAAAGAACGGGTGTGCCCATCGTGGGTTTGAGTTACAAAGAAATTCAACCGCAAGACGAGGAAAAGGGGGCTCTGTCCTTTGAAGACAAGTTGAGCTTGGCCAGAAAGAGAAGCGAGATTTGGCTCAAGCGCCACGGCGACCCTTACCAGCTCTCGGTGTTTGACTTGGATGGTCGAGTTGGCATAGATTACGGCGTGTATGGGGTGCCGGAGACCTATGTGATTGATGCCAAGGGCGTGATTCGTTATAAACATGTGGGCGCGATGACGGCAGAGTTGCTGGCCAATCAGGTGATGCCGTTGATTCAGTCATTGACCCCCTCGTCTTAAAAACATTGAAAGTCATTCGTATGCATTTGCCGCGTTGTATGGGTCCCACCTTTTATGCTTGCTTGGGCTTGCTCATGTGTATGATTGCAAGTGCACCCACCCCTGCTTGGTCGATTGAAGCGCCCCCAATGGCCGATGACCCCTTTGTGGAGGCCCGTTTGGTCGACATTGCGCAAGAGCTTCGATGCTTGGTTTGTCAAAACGAGTCCTTGGCCTCCTCGCGCGCCGAGCTTGCCGATGATTTGAGAAGAGAGGTTCGATCTCTCATCAGAAAAGGCAGTACAGACCAAGAGATCAAAGATTTTTTGGTTTCTCGTTATGGCGACTTTGTGTTGTACCGTCCCCAAGTCAAGCCCTTGACATGGGGGCTGTGGTTTGGGCCTGCCTTGGCCCTTTTGTTGGGTCTTTGGTTTTTGCTGGGTCATCTTAAACACCGTTTGAAAAACACCCCCCCCTCAACGCATTTGAGCACTGAGGAGCAAGCGCGTTTGAACAAGATATTAAAGGACTGATGTGAGCTCAAGTTTGATTTATTTTCTGGGGGCAATCCTCACTTTGATACTTTTGGTGATCTTGATTTTTTATTGGCGTGCGCGCAAATTCACTGCACAACAAAAAGCCCAAGAAGCTTTAGACGCCGGCCAAGAAAATCCCGCAGGCGATGCACCACAAAGTGCGTCCAACAAGGAACTCATTTTGGCGCAAGCGCAAGTGTTCAAAGCCCAAGTTGCAGACCTCGAGCTTGAGCGCTCAAGGGGCTTGATCACGGAGGAGGAGTTTGCTCAGGCCCATGATGAGTTGGCCAGGCGTTTGATTGAAGACACGGCTGGGGTCTCCGATGCCCCTCAGTCCGGGGGTGACGTTGTGGCGCCCGCCCCGAAGGTGTACAGATACAAATGGCTGATGGTGTCTTTGTCGGTGTTTTTGTTTGTGGCCTCTTTGGGCCTTTATTTGACCATTGGGCAACCTTCAGCACTGGACCCTCAAGC
>CAIOTD010000138.1 GCA_903861115.1 uncultured Burkholderiales bacterium | reverse complement strand
GTCAGGTTTCTCTGCGTCATGATGCCCTCCTCGTTTCTACGGCTGCAATCAAGTCTTCCAACAATGGGGCAACGCTTGTGAAAGCGTAAACCGATTCATTGCCATCAATATGAGAGGGGTCCCCCTTGCCGCGCTCATTGTCAAAGCCAACAATGCGAACTCCATCGACCATATATAGGGCCCCGTACTTTAGCCATGCTCAGTCGGCGACACAGGCTTGGAGACTTTCCAAATCACCATCTCCAAGATAGAGCCACCGGGGCTGATGTTCTTGATTGCGGTGATTTTTTGGGCTCCCATGTTGGCGACTATGCCAACACTCAATGCCTCTGTCAATTACGCCAACAGATAGGCCGCTATGAACTCGTATGAACTGAAAGCTTCACCGGTTGATTGCCCAATAAAAAAAGCAGCCAAGTCATGAAACTTAACTGCCTTTGAATGTACTGATGGTGCCGAGTGTCGGATTCGAACTGACGACCTACCGCTTTCAAGGCGGTTGCTCTACCAACTGAGCTAAATCGTCTAACCTAGACGTATTCTACTATATGATTGGCGTTTATTTGATTCTTTTAAGATGAGATTTCAAATTTCCAGCACTTGGCGGTGTGGGTGTTGGTTCTTCGCCGCCGTCGGTTGGTGATGCTTCGCTTTTTTCAGGCGTTTTGTCATTGGAGAACACCATCTGCAGACCTGGGGGCTTTTCAGTTGGAGCCGGTCCTTGAGGCTCACCCCCTGGCAGTGCGCTGGAGTCCACAGACTTCAAACCCACGGTTGGTGCGGGCGAGGCTTTTGGAAATGACATGCCTTGACCATTCTCTCTCGCATAGATCGCGGCCACACGGTCCACAGGCACCAAGATGTCTCTGGCAACACCACCAAACCGCGCCTTGAACTCAATCCAGTCGTTGCCAAGTTGCAAGCCGCCTGTGGCGTCTGGACCGATGTTCAAAACAATCTCGCCGTTTTTGATGAATTCCTTGGGCGCCTTCACGCGCTCGTCGACCATGACCACCAAGTAAGGCGTCAATCCTTGATCAACACACCACTCAAAAATGGCCCGTATCAAATACGGGCGCGTGGACAAACTGTCACTGATCGACATGGCGTTCACTCTTTGTTAAAACTTTACACGAAGCACAGTTTGACCTCTTACTTGCGCATGACCTTTTCAGAAGGTGTGAGCGCCTCAATGTAAGCGGGTCTAGAGAAGATACGCTCTGCGTACTTCAGCAAAGGCGCTGCGTTTTTGGACAACTCGATCGAATAATGATCCAGCCTCCAAAGCAAAGGCGCAATGGCCACGTCCAGCATCGAGAAGTTTTCTCCAAGCATGAACTTGTTTTTCAAAAAGACCGGTGCCAACTGTGTCAAGCGGTCCCGAATATGAGATCTGGCTTTCTCAAGTGCCTTTTCATTGCCCTTCACATTGCGGGTCTCAAGGGTGGTCACGTGGGTGAACAACTCTTTTTCAAAGTTCAACAAGAAGAGTCTCACCCGTGCACGGTCCACAGGATCACCAGGCATCAACTGAGGATGGGGAAAGCGCTCATCGATGTACTCGTTGATGATGTTGGATTCATAAAGAATCAAATCGCGTTCCACCAAAATGGGCACTTGACCATAGGGGTTCATGACATTGATGTCTTCAGGCTTGTTGTAAAGGTCAACGTCACGGATTTCGAAATCCATGCCTTTTTCAAACAAAACAAAGCGGCAACGGTGGGAAAAGGGACATGTGGTCCCAGAGTACAACACCATCATTTGGTAGTCTCCTAAAAATCAAAAAGAGTGATGGGTCTCTAACCTATCACTCTATGGGCCTACACGCTAGAGCGATCCCTTGGGGGCGCGCCTGAACGTGCAGGAAGGTCCATTCACTGGAAGAGTCAGTGGACATCTCTCCAGTACGCAGCGTTCAATCTCCATGCAAAGAAGGTGAACACCAGTAAAAACATCAACACCCACACACCCACCTGGACGCGTGTGTTTTGTGAGGGCTCGCCCATCCACTGCAAATAACCCACCAAGTCGCCAACGGCTTGGTCGTATTCAACAGAGCTCATGGTGCCGGGTGTGATTTGCTCAAATCCTTTGAACACATGCACCTCGTGACCGTGCTCATGCTCGGTCTCAAAGACTGCTTTTCTCTCGCCTTGGAGTTGCCAAAGCACATGGGGCATGCCCACATTGGGATAGGCCAAATTGTTCCAGCCCGTCGCCTTGGTGTCGTCTCTGTAGTAAGAGCGCAAATAGGTGTACAAATAATCGGCCCCAGTGCCGCCGTGTCCAGCACGCGAGCGTGCAATGACCGTCAAGTCAGGGGGCACACCACCAAACCACTCTTTGGCTTGCTTGGGGTCCATGGCAATCTTCATGTTGTCGCCCACTTTGTCCGTGGTGAACAGCAAGTTTTCTTTGATTTGCGACTCTGTGAGACCAATGTCCTTTAAGCGGTTAAAACGCATGAAGGCCGCTGCATGGCAATTCAAACAGTAGTTGACAAAGAGCTTGGCACCCTTTTGCAAAGACACCACGTCGTTGGTTTTGTTGGGCGCCTTGTCCCATGCAATGCCATCTGAATTGGCAAGCACTGCGGTCAAGGAACAAACGGTCAGAAGGAGAGAAAGTAATAGTTTTTTCATGATGAGCCTTTGGCGTACTCTTGGAACGAACGTGTGGGTCAATGCGCTTGAAAAACCACGCGCTCGGGCACCGCTTTGGTTTGACCAATCTTGCTCCACCATGGCATCAACAAGAAAAATCCAAAGTAAAACAGCGTACCCACTTGGGACACACGCTCGCCAATGGCGGAGGGGGGTTGCACGCCAAGGTAAGCCAACACGACAAAATTGATCACAAAGATACCGTACATGATTTTGTGCCACTCGGGTTTGTAGCGAATGGATTTGACTTCGCAGTGGTCAAGCCACGGCAAGAAGAACAAAATCACAACGGCACCGCCCATCACCACCACGCCCCAGAATTTGGCGTCGATGGAGTACATCATGGCAGAAACAATCACCGCAGCAACCACCGCCACCGCTTTGAGAACCGCCGAGAGGCGGGTCTTCAAAGCCACCCATGCAGCGGAACCCAAAACGATCAAAATCAACACATTCACCATCTCGCTGGTGATGGCTCTGAGCATGGAGTAAAAGGGTGTGAAATACCAAACAGGTGCAATGTGTGCAGGTGTCTTCAAGGGGTCTGCAGGAATGAAGTTGTTGTACTCTAAAAAGTAACCCCCCAACTCAGGTGCGAAGAAGATGATCGAGCAAAACACCATCAAGAACACCCCAACACCATAGATGTCGTGCACGGTGTAATAAGGATGAAAAGGAATGCCGTCCACGGGGTGACCGTTGGCATCCAAGTTGGCCTTGATCTCAACGCCGTCCGGATTGTTCGAACCCACTTCGTGCAACGCAATGATGTGAGCAGCCACCAAACCGACCAAAACCAATGGCACCGCAATCACGTGAAAGCTAAAGAAGCGGTTGAGCGTTGCATCGCCCACCACAAAGTCACCACGGATCAACAAAGCCAAATCAGGACCGATAAAGGGCACCGCAGAAAAGAGGTTCACAATCACTTGCGCACCCCAGTAAGACATCTGTCCCCAAGGCAACAAATACCCCATGAAAGCTTCGGCCATCAAACACAAGAAGATGGTGCATCCAAAGATCCACACGAGCTCCCTGGGTTGACGGTAGGAGCCATAAATGAGGCCACGAAACATGTGCATGTACACGACCACAAAGAAGGCCGATGCGCCCGTTGAGTGCATGTAACGAATCAACCAACCCCATGGCACATCGCGCATGATGTATTCCACGGAGGCAAAGGCCATGCTGGCTTCTGGCTTGTAATGCATGACCAAGAAGATACCGGTCACAATTTGAATGACCAAGACCAACATGGCCAAGGAGCCAAAGAAGTACCAGAAGTTAAAGTTCTTCGGGGCGTAGTACTCGGACAAATGTTCTTTGTACAGCTTAGAAGCGGGGAAGCGGTTGTCCACCCAATTCAAAAGCTTTTCGCCCACAGGGGCGTTGGGAGAGATTTCTTTAAAGTGTGCCATGTTCTGTTCGTGCCTCTAATCAAGCCTTTTTGTCTTCACCGATCAACAACCTGTTGTCAGAGAGGTACATGTGGGGTGGGACTTCCAAGTTGTCAGGTGCGGGTTTGTTTTTGTAAACGCGACCCGCCATGTCGAAGGTGGAGCCGTGGCAGGGGCACAAAAAGCCGCCCGCCCAGTCATCGGGCAAAGAGGGCTGCGCACCAGGCACGAACTTGTCTGAGGGTGAGCATCCCAAATGCGTACAAATGCCCACACCGACAAAGACTTCAGGTTTGATCGAGCGGGCTTGGTTGCGCGCGTACTCAGGGGTCAACTCAGAAGGCTTTCTCTCCGACTTGGGATCTGCCAATTGACCCTCAACCGTTGCCAAAGCGGCCACTTGTTCAGGTGTTCTTCTGATGATCCATACGGGCTTGCCGCGCCACTCAACGGTGATTTTTTCACCAGGCTTGACGCCTGAGATGTCCACCTCGATGGAGGCTCCAGCGGCTTTTGCGCGCTCAGAGGGTTGAATAGAACTGGCAAAAGGAATGGCGGTCGCTACTGTGCCCACTGCGCCCGCGCAGGAGGTGGCGATCAGCCAGGTTCTTTTACTTGAATCGATCGACTTGTTGTCACTCATGAATGTCCTCACACAAAAACCACAACGCTAGGGTTAACCTCTAATTGTATCTGAGAGTGCACCCCAGATTCAAGAGGGGCACACAAAAGGGCTTTAAATATTGTCAAATGCCGCTCCAAAAAAAACCCGCGCCAAGCACCAAGCTGTTGTTTTTACTGCGCTTTTTTGAGCTTTTGAGGGCCTTGCTCGGCACCGGTCGAAGAAGCAGTCATTTTTATCGCCTCTTTGTAGGCCTCTAAAAAACTGGCGGCATGGGCTTGTCCCGTGCCCGCAATGTCAAAGGCCGTGCCGTGATCTGGACTGGTTCTCACCAAAGGCAG
>CAIOTD010000137.1 GCA_903861115.1 uncultured Burkholderiales bacterium | reverse complement strand
GCCAAATTCACAGCGCCCAGGAGTTGAATCTCTCGTTGCAGACGATCAATTTCACTTGAGAGTCCAGCCAATTTGACATGCCCTTCTTGAATCCCTTGCTCAACAGCGGCCAAGTCAGCTTGTGCTTCAGACAGTTGAGTGAAATATTGGTCCACACCAATGCGCGCGGCTTGCTCCTTGAGTTGCAAGTCTTGCATTTTTTGGCGCAGAGGATCCAGTGCGCGCTCAAACTGCAAACGTCTTTCATCACTTGCGCGCAACTTGGCGGTCAAGTCATCGTAGACACTTCGCTTAGCGGCCAAGGTCTGTTCTCTTTCGAGCTTGACAGCCAAAGAGGCTTGAAGCCCTTCTTGGAGTTGGCTCTCACTGAGCGCTTCAATCTCTTGTGAGAGTTGTGTCTTCTCTTGTACAACAGCGCTCAATTGCTCCGTGGCGGTTTGAATAACGCGCTCTAACTCGGCGTCTCTGGTGGAGACGCTTCTCTTGGCAAAATCGGCCTCTTGCTCCTGGCGTTCAATCAACCGCAACTCTTCCCTGGACTTGGAGAGCAACTCAGCGCAGGCACTTTGTTGCTCTTGCAATTGAGCATGCCGCTCTTGTTGATCGGCCAGTTGCATGTCCAAAGACTCAAATTGGACTTCAAATGCAGCTCTCCTTGCCTCTAGTTCATCGCAGGCAGCAGCATTTTCTGACAGATCCGCCTTGATTTGCTCACTGCGTTGACGGGTCTGGTCCATCAATTGCGCAACCGCAAGGGACTCAACTTGAACATCGTGAGCGTTCTTTTGTGCGGCGATGGTTTGCGTGCGAGCGGTCTCCAAATCTTGTATTGCTCGCGCGTAGGTGGCCTCCGCTCGTTGCAAATCACCCTGGGCCTGCTCACGCATCAGTTGCTGAGCTTTGAGTTGTTTGTCTAAATTTTCAATCAACTGCGCACGCTCTAACACCCCAGCTTGCTCGTGATCCGCCGCATAAAACAGAATGCTTTGCGCACCCACCACATGCCCTTTGGGGGTGAAGATGAACTCAGAATCACTCAAACTGAGTTGACTGCGAGCAGAAAATGCTTCGGACAATGATTGGGCCGCATAGGCACCATTGAGCCAATGCGACAACAAGGCGTTCAGCGCACTGTCTGAACAGTTTATTTTGTCCATCAGCCTGGTGAGTTTGACATCTGGCGACATCGGCTTGGCATTGGGCAGTTCGTGAAACACCACCTTCACAGGCGGTGGATCTTGATCAAACGACTGAACACTTTCTAAGCGCGTGACTTGGTAAGAACCGACACGCTCTCTGAGCGCAGACTCCACCGCCGTCTCCCAACCCTCTTGCACTTGCAACTGTGACCACAAGGCACTCAGGCCGTCCAGGCCGTGCTTTTTCAACCAAGGCTTTAAGCGACCGTTTTCTAGAACACTGGATTGAAGATTTTTTAAAGCCTCCACCTTGGCCGACAAGTCGGCTTGCTTGGAAGATTCATCATTGACCGATTGCTGAGCGGCTTTTCTTTGCTCCTCAAGCAAGGGCAATTGCTCTTGGAGTTGGGTCAATCGGGCTTGGACTTCCTGCGCTTGCGCATTGGCCAGGACCAATTGTGCTTGAATGCTCTCGAGTCGAGCAGGGTCGGGGGCATTGATCGCCAAGAGATCTTGGTTAAAACGCTCGCGTCTTGTGTTCAATTGCGTGAGTTGCTCACTCACACTTCTTTGCTCGGCGGCCAAGACTTGAATTTGTTGCTGCAGTTGAACAACCGATTGTTGTTGCTCTGTGCTTTTGCTTTGACTGTCCATTGCCCTTTGCTCAAGCTCGGGCAAATTGTCTTTGAGAGCGAAGGCTCGCTCTTCAAGTTGAGCGGCCAAGAACGCTTGTTCGTTGAGTTTTTCCACCAAACTCAAACGCTCCTGGGTCGCTTCTTCTTCTCGGTGTGACCATTGCCGGGCTTGCTCATCCAACACAATCAAACGGGACTGGGCCTTTTGCCTGGCATCGAGCAAGAACCGAATTTCAGCTTCAATGCGTCCAACCTCGGCACTGGCGTCGTACAACTTGCCCTGCGCTTGATTGACTTCATCGCCGCCCGCATAGTGCGCTTGCCTGAGCGTCTCGATTTCAGACTCCACGTGCCTTAAATCGGCCACCTTGGATTCGTAATCGGTGTTGGACTTTTGTATGTCTTGGACGTATTGCTCTTGAGCGGCCTTCGCTTCTGTCCATTTGAGCCACCAAAGCTGGTGCTGCTTTCTTGTCACGTCGCTTTGCAAGGTATTGTATTTTTGCGCCACAACGGCTTGTTGATCCAAGCGTTCAATTTGAGCATTGAGCTCTCGCAAAATGTCCTCGACGCGCGTGAGATTTTCTCGTGTATCGGTCAAACGGTTTTCCGTCTCCCGGCGGCGCTCTTTGTATTTAGAGACGCCAGCGGCCTCTTCCAAGAAGAGCCTCAGCTCTTCGGGTTTTGATTCAATGATTCGGCTGATGGTACCTTGGCCAATGATGGCGTAGGCGCGAGGACCCAGGCCCGTGCCTAAAAACACGTCTTGAACATCTCGCCGTCTAACGGGCTGGTTGTTTAAAAAGTAGCTGCTTGAGCCGTCTCTGGTGAGAACTCTCTTGACCGCTATCTCTGCAAATTGACTCCATTGACCACCCGCACGATGGTCGGCATTGTCAAAGACCAACTCCACGCTGGACCTCGATGCGGCTTTTCTGCTGGTGGTGCCATTGAAGATCACATCTTGCATGGACTCCCCACGCAACTCGCTCGCACGGCTCTCTCCAAGTACCCACCTCACGGCGTCCATGATGTTTGATTTGCCACAACCGTTAGGGCCCACGACCCCCACGAGTTGACCGGGCAACATCAACTGAGTGGAATCAGCGAATGATTTAAAACCTGAAAGCTTGATATTAGTAAGACGCACCGAAAACCTTTACGCACGAAACACAAAAACGCCCAGACAAGGGGAAAAGGATCATTTTCTCATGATGTCAATTCTTGTGGGAGATCTATTATGCTCGAAGTCTGAACTCAAAATATGCTCAAATCCACATTGGCACGCCCATATTTTAATTCAAAAGGTTTCAAAACGAGACATTTGAAGGCGTCCACAACGCCAGCCCTTGCACTCAGGATCAAGGGGCCTCGCCCGCCCCCGAGGAACGCATTCTTGGCTGATTGGAGCGTTTGTGTGCAAATACCCAAAGCGGTGCAATTTCGGAGAGATAATACACAGCCATGAATCCCCTGCTCCAACAACTTCAGCCCTATCCCTTTGAGCGCCTTCGAGCGCTTTTTGCGCCAATCACGCCCAACCCCGCCTTCAGGGGGATTAGCCTTGGAATTGGTGAGCCCAAGCATCCTACGCCGCCTTGGCTCAAAGACCACTTGCTAGATGGTTTTTCTGCATTGGCCGCTTACCCTCCAACTGCAGGTGATTTGAGCTTGAGACAGGCCTGCAGCGATTGGCTCAAGAAACGTTATGACTTGGACCTGAATGCGGCAACGCAAATTCTTCCCGTCAACGGCTCCAGAGAAGCGCTTTTTGCCATTGTGCAGACCGTGGTCGATCCCTTGGGCCATTTGAGTGCAAACGTTAAAACGCCCAATGCAAAACCCTATGTGGTTTGCCCCAACCCGTTCTATCAAATCTACGAAGGCGCGGCCATTCTTGCGGGTGCCCAGCCCTATTACGTCCCGTCCTTGGAGGATAAAAACTTTGCCATGGATTGGCAAAGTGTGCCCGCTGATGTCTGGGCTCAAACACAGCTCCTATTTGTCTGCTCTCCTGGCAACCCCACTGGTGCGGTCGTGCCCTTGTCAGAATGGAAGACGCTATTTGATTTGAGTGAGAAATATGGCTTCGTGATTGCCTCCGATGAATGCTACAGCGAAATCTACTTTCGACCCGAACCGCCCATTGGCGCCCTCGAGGCCGCCAAGGCTTTGGGCCGCGCAGACTTTAAAAATTTGATTGCATTCACCTCCCTGTCCAAAAGAAGCAACATGCCGGGACTGAGAAGTGGTTTTGTGGCCGGTGACAGCGAGATCATCAAACAGTTTTTGCTGTATCGCACCTACCACGGGAGCGCCATGAGCGGGATGATTCAACATGCCAGCATTGCGGCTTGGGCCGACGAAGCGCATGTGATTGAAAACCGCTTGAAATACCAAAAAAAGTTCGCTGCTGTCACCCCGATCTTAGAAAGCGTCCTTGACGTGGCGTTGCCTGATGCGGGCTTTTATCTTTGGGCCAAAGTACCTGGCGCAAATGATGAGGAGTATGCCCTTGAACTTTTGAGACAATACAATGTGACGGTCTTGCCGGGCAGCTATTTGGCCCGCGAGGTGGCGGCTCACAACCCAGGACGTGGACGCATTCGCATGGCCTTGGTGGCCGAGACCGATGAATGTTTGGAGGCGGCTCATCGAATCGTTGAGTTCACCAAGCATCTCCTCAAATGATCAAAAGGAGACCTTTTGATCGACGCCATTGATCCAGTTTTAATTGCTTTTGCGCAAGGCCCCTACAAAGGCCTCGCATGACAAACTCTTTTTTTAACCTCTATTGACTTTTAATCAAATGACTCAATCCAACACCTCATTAGAAAATACCATCAACCAAGCTTGGGAAGACCGTGCGCAATTGAGTCCCAATGCAGCCTCCAAAGAGGTGCTAGAAGCGGTTGAGCATGTGATCAGCGAACTCAACAATGGTCACTTGCGTGTCTCCACCAAGGAAAGCGTGGGCAAATGGGTCACGCACCAGTGGATCAAAAAAGCAGTGCTCTTGAGTTTTCGTCTGCATGACAACAAAATGATTCACGCTGGAGAATTGGGCTTTTACGACAAAGTAAAAACCAAATTCTCAAACTTGAGCGAAGAAGAAATGAAACAAAGTGGCGTGCGCGTGGTGCCGCCTGCTGTGGCGCGTCGCGGCTCCTACATTGCCAAGGGTGCGATTTTGATGCCCAGCTACGTCAACATTGGCGCCTACGTTGATGAAGGCACCATGGTGGACACTTGGGCCACCGTGGGCTCTTGTGCCCAGGTGGGTAAAAACGTCCATCTCTCAGGCGGTGTGGGCTTGGGCGGCGTGCTTGAGCCTTTGCAAGCCAACCCCACCATCATTGAAGACAACTGCTTTATTGGCGCCAGAAGTGAAATCGTTGAAGGCGTCATTGTTGAAGAAAATTCTGTCATTTCCATGGGCGTGTACATTGGTCAAAGCACCAAAATTTATGACCGCGCAACGGGCGAAGTCAGCTATGGCCGTGTACCCGCTGGCTCCGTGGTGGTCTCTGGCAGTTTACCCAGTGCCGATGGCAAATACAGTCTTTATTGCGCCGTCATCGTCAAGCGCGTGGATGCACAAACACGAGCCAAAACCAGCTTGAACGACCTGTTGAGGGATTGATCAAGTCGCGCTAAAAGGGGCTCTCTCCCGTCGATGACACCCAGAGCCCCTTTTTCCTTGAACCTCGAGCGTTCGCCCCTACTCTATCAAAGCATCTTTCATGAGCAACACACTGCAACTCACTGAGCAACTCATTGCCGAAGTCTCCGTGACGCCCGAGGACGCCAATTGCCAAGCGATATTGGCCAAGCGACTTGAGGCCATAGGCTTCCAATGCGAAAACATGCCCAGTGGCCCTGAAACTTTTAGAGTACAAAACTTATTTGCACTGCGACCCGCAAGCGCAGCAAAGAGCGCACAAGCGCCAGTTTTGCTTTTTGCGGGTCACACCGATGTGGTGCCCACAGGGCCCCTTAAAAATTGGTCGAGCGACCCTTTCACGCCCTCTCACCGCGCAGGCAAACTCTATGGCCGAGGCGCGAGTGACATGAAGTCCTCATTGGCCGCCATGGTGGTGGCTTGTGAAGAATTCCTGGCAAGCGAGTCCCAGCCTGCCTTCGCTTTGTCTTTTTTACTCACCTCGGACGAGGAAGGACCGGCCACCGATGGCACCGTGGTGGTTTGCAACACCCTCAAGGAGCGCGGTCAGCGTTTGGACTGGTGCATTGTGGGAGAACCCACTTCGATCAAAGTAACCGGCGACATGATCAAAAATGGTCGCCGTGGAACACTCAGCGGCAAGTTGATTGCCAAAGGCGTTCAAGGCCACATTGCCTACCCCCAGTTGGCAAAAAACCCCATCCATTTGGTCACACCCGCTTTGGCCGAGTTGGTGGCCATTGAGTGGGATCAAGGCAACGCATTTTTTCCTCCCACGACTTGGCAAATCAGCAACATACATGCTGGCACGGGTGCCTCCAATGTCATTCCAGGCGAGTGCGTGATTGATTTTAATTTTCGCTTCTGCACCGAGTCCACCGTGGACAGCTTGCAGCAGCGCTTAAAGTCCGTGCTCGATCACCACGGCATTGAGTACTCACTTCAGTGGACTTTGGGCGGACTGCCCTTTATTACACCCCCTGGTGAATTTGTGAATTTGGTGCAAGAAGCCATCAAGCGCATCAATGGCCAAGACGCAGAACTCTCTACCACTGGCGGAACAAGCGACGGACGTTTTATCTCACAGATTTGCAAAGAAGTCATTGAGCTTGGCCCACCCAATGCCACCATCCACAAAGTCGATGAGCACATTGAACTCACAGAGCTTGAAAGGCTCAAGGAGATCTACTTGCAAATTCTGAGAGGACTTCAAACCCATCTGTCGAGCCCCCTACAGTCTCAACAAGGGCCCGCATGAATCTTTTGGCACTGATTGAGCACGTACAAGGGCTCTTGGATCAGTCACAGGTACACACCGGGCACGGCACGCTCAACACACACGATGAAGCCCATTGGTTGGTTTTTTGGCGTTTAGGTTTGCCCCTGGATAGCGATGCACTGGCTTT
Source organism: uncultured Burkholderiales bacterium (assembly GCA_903861115.1). GTDB lineage: Bacteria > Pseudomonadota > Gammaproteobacteria > Burkholderiales > Burkholderiaceae_C > Limnohabitans. The sequence goes on along the minus strand of CAIOTD010000137.1, from coordinate 4,981 downwards.
GAGCACAAACGAGCCAGTGTACCAATCCCTCAGTGATGAACACATTCAAACCGTGCTTGAATTGACCAACGAGCGAATCCAAAGCAGAAAGCCGTTGGCCTACTTGACCCAAGAAGCATGGCTCCAAGGGGTGCCTTTCTACATTGATGAAAGAGCCATTGTGCCCAGGAGTTTGATTGCGGAAGTTTTGTGCAGTGGCAGCATTGAGTTTGTCTTGGGCTTTGAACCCGATCGGGTCTTGGACTTGTGCACGGGAAACGGCAGTTTGGCCGTTTTGTCTGCCCTTTATTGGCCCAACACCAGCGTTGAGGGTTTGGACATTTCCGCGGCGGCCCTGGAGGTCGCACACATCAACGTCCTTAAACACGATGTGAGTGAACGGATCGCTTTAAGAGAAAGCGACGGACTCGATGCCGCGCAGGGTTTGTATGATTTGATCGTGTGCAACCCCCCCTATGTTCCACTTCAGAGCATGAAAGCCTTGCCACTTGAGTACCAAAAGGAGCCGGACTTGGCTCTAGCATCTGGCACAGATGGCATGGATTTCATCCGACACGTCTTGCCGCTCATGCATCACCACCTCACACCTCGAGGGCACTTGGTGCTCGAAGTCGGCCATGAGTTGCCAACACTGGTCAAACTCTATCCCCAGTTGCCTTGGATGACTTTGGACACGCAATTGGGTGACGATCAGGTGCTCACCCTTTCGGCTCAGGCCTTAAAAGATTATTTTGAAACCCCGTAAGCCACCGCACTTCGTGCATTAAGTGAACATTGAGCCATGATTGTATTAAGAGACGTTGAGTTAAGAAGAGGTGTGCGCACCTTGATGTCAGGCGTGAATGTCACGATCAACCCAGGCGAAAAAATCGGTCTGGTTGGTCGCAATGGGGCGGGCAAGTCAACCCTCTTTGCCCTTTTAAATGGACAGCTCCAAGAGGAAAAAGGCGACATCGAATCCCCAGCTCACTGGAGACTCTCCCAAGTTGAGCAGCACATGCCCGAGAGCGAAGCCTCAGCAAGCGAGTACGTCTTGGCCGCAGACACCCGTTTGGTCCAAGCCCAAGAGCAACTCAAAGCAGCAGAGCTACTCGATGACGGCATGGCCATTGCTGAAAGCTACATGGCTTTGAGCGATGCGGGCGCGCACGATGCCATGTCACGTGCGCAGTCCTTGATTTTGGGTTTGGGTTTTAAAACGCAAGACCTGGACAAACCCGTAAACAGCTTCTCAGGGGGCTGGCGAATGCGGCTTCAATTGGCCAGAGCATTGATGTGTCCATCGGACTTGATGCTTTTGGATGAACCCACCAACCACTTGGACTTGGATGCATTGGTGTGGCTCGAGAGTTGGCTACAGCGCTATCCGGGAACGTTGATCATGATCAGCCATGATCGGGAGTTCTTGGATGCCGTCACACGAGTCACCTTGCACATTGAGAATGCTCAAATCACCCGCTACGGCGCGAATTACTCCGGCTTTGAAACGCTCAGAGCGCAAGAGTTGGTTTTGCAACAAGCCGCATTTGAAAAGCAACAAGACAAAATATCCCACCTGCAGCACTTCATTGATCGCTTTAAAGCCAAGGCCAGCAAGGCCAAACAAGCGCAAAGTCGCGTGAAGGCTCTGGAGAGAATGGAGAAAATTGCGCCAATGATGACCGCGGCCGACTTCACCTTTGAATTCAAGGACCCGCTTCACTTGCCCAACCCCATGGTCGCCATTCAGGGGGGAAGTTTTGGCTACAAAATTGAAGACCAAGCCACCGTGATCCTTGATCAAGTCTCTCGCTCAGTGCTCAGTGGGCAGCGCATTGGCATCTTGGGTGCCAATGGACAAGGCAAATCCACATTTGTCAAAACACTGGCCCAGGCCATCCCCTTGATTGCTGGTGAAATCACAGAAGGCAAAGGCCTGTCCATTGGCTACTTTGCTCAACAAGAACTTGACGTTCTGGATCTGAAACAAAGTCCTTTGGAGCACATGGTTGAATTGGCGAAAAAGGGACCTGTACAAGGACGAGAGCAAGAGATCAGAAACTTTTTAGGCACCTTCCGTTTTGCCGATCAAATGGTCAACCAAGCCGTTGGCACCTTGAGTGGTGGAGAAAAGGCAAGGCTTGTGCTGGCCATGATCGTTTGGCAAAGGCCCAATTTATTGCTGCTGGATGAGCCAACGAATCACTTGGATTTGATGACGCGAGAGGCCTTGGGCATGGCGATCAATGACTTTGAGGGCACGGTGCTCTTGGTGAGCCATGACCGCGCATTGTTGCGATCGGTCTGTGAAGAATTTTGGCTGGTTTCTCGCTCTGGCATCACAGACTTCAAGGGCGACATGGACGAATACCAAAAATATTTGCTAGAAGAGTCCAAGAAACTAAGAGACGCTCAATCCCAACAAGATGCACCCGCCCACACGCCGGCGCCAGTCAACATGAAAGGCATGTCTCGTCAAGAGAAAAAGCTCGAGTCTCAAAAGAAATCATCCCAGCAACTTCAACAACAAACACTCAAGAAAGAGCTCACAGCCATTGAGACAAAGATCAAGCACTTAGAGGTCCAAAAGCACGCTCTGCTTGAAAGCATGGCCAACGCGTCCACTGGACAGCAAGATGCGCTCGCGAAACAAAAGGATGCAGCCATGGAACTTGCCAAAAGCGGCAAAACGCTCAAGGAGGTTGAAGAAAACTTATCAGAACTTGAAGAAAAGTGGCTAGAAATCAGCCACTCGCTAGAAGACCTCTTAAAGCTGCCAAGCCCTTGAGGGCGTAAAAACATTTCCCAGGAGGGTTAAATTAAGTAAAGCGCCATCCAGTTCTCTCCTGTACCATGGCTCAGCTCTTAAAATACAAACATTCGCGCTAAAACCATCCATACAACCCCCTGCGCCTTGGCGGCCAAGCCCCTCCAACAGATGACTACAAAAGACACCCTCTCTGTCAACGCATCTTCTTGGGTTTCGACCTATGTGCGTTGGAGTCTTTGTGCGCTTGGTTTTTCGGTGAGTTTTGGTGTTGCACTGGTGTCGATCTCAAAGCTTTTGATTGTTGTGGGCTTTTTGCTGTACGTTCGCCGCGATTGGCTCACTTTTTCACAGAGTGTTCAAGACCCACTTCAATGGACTCAACACCGCTTTCAACGCTTCAAAAAGAGATTGCACGCACTCAGCCGACACTTTAAAAACCTTGAGACGCCTGGGATGGTCTTTCTTTGTGTGCTGTGGATGGGGCTGTCTTTGCTTTGGACCCAAGCCGATGACAGCGAGTGGCCAAGGGCATTGGTTCGGCACGGCCGAATACTATTCATCCCCCTGATTCTTTATTGCATCCGATCAAAAGAGGATGTGCTGTGGATCCTTCGCGCGCTGGTTCTGGGTCAACTCACCATCGTTGTCTGCTCCTACTTGTTGTGGCTGGGCTTGCCCCTGCCCTTCTCCAACCCCCTGTATCCAAAGGATTTTGGTGTGGTGATCAATGGGCACTTGGAGCAGCCCATCATGACCACATTGATGGTGGTGATTGCTTGGAGTTTTAGGCGAACGCTTTGGCCCAAAGTGGGGCTTGGGGTTTTCTATTCTGTCTGCGCCTTGGGCGCTTTCAATGTTTTTTTCATCATGACGGGACGAACAGGCTTTATTGCGATGCTCTTGGCCATCACCTTTGGGCTTTATCAACATTTAAAAGTTCGGTACAACAAGCACATGGTATGGATTTGGCTGCTCCCTATCGTCATGGCCTGTGCCTTGAGTGTGCTTTCAAGTCGCTTCAATCAAAAGGTGTTGGAAGCGGTCAATGACATTGCCTTGTACTCTCAAGGCAACGATGCAACCTCTCAAGGGTATCGACTTGATTATTGGCGTCAATCGATAAAATCCATCTCCGAGTCTGCATGGGTTGGGCACGGTGTTGGCAGTTGGCGCCATGAGTACATGGTTCACGGGGGCAATGAACCCAATGCACCGTCTAATCCTCATCAACAGTTTTTATTGTGGACGGTGGAAGCTGGTTTATTGGGTCTGGCACTGATCATTGGGTTTTACCGCGCTTTGTACAAGGACGCAAAGCGCCTTGATGGCGAGGCGAAAGACGTCATGCTCAGCTGCTTTGTGATTGTGCTCATGGTGAGTCTCTTCAACTGCCCTTTTTATGGCGCTGGCATTGGGGAGTTTTTCATCCTGATCTTTGCAAGCATGTCGGCCTTGGCAAGTCCCAAGGACATAGCGAGCACGTCTACAAAGAACGCTTTTTTGAACGCCGAGCATCTGACATGGATTGAGCGTCTTGGGCAGAGCGTGGTCACCCAGCCCTTGAGCACACGTGTCTTGGGCAATGAAGACGATTATGCAAAAACGGAAGGCCTGTCCAAGCTGGGATGGCGACAATTGAGGAAACAGTGCTACCTCTGGCTCCATGGGCAAAGACCGCTTCTGCGCCTTCAAGCCGAGCCACAATGGACCAAAGGGCTATGGATTTATCAACGCACCACTCAAATTGGTGACTCCCTCATGGATTTGGCACCCAGAGGCTTGTTCAAGTTGAATGGCATTGAGATGGATCTGATGACGCCTGAACACTTGGTTGAACTTTTTGCGGCAGACCCCTATTTCAAACGCATCTTCAGCACCCCAACCCTAGAAGACACACAGCATTACGACTTTGTCGTCGTTCAAAGCATACACCATCGATCCTTGTACAAGAAGATCAAATACTTCAAGCACTTGCCATGGATTTGTATTCAAGGTGACTATGATGTACCAGACTTTGCAAGGAGTCAATTTGCCACCCAACGGCTTTGCGACCTGTTCAAGTGGACATTGTCCGAGGAAGCCTTTCAACAGCAAGCGAGGCAAAAACTTTTTACGACGCCAGCAATCCACCAAAGCACACCCAGTGAAAAACATCCATTGACCCTTGTGCTGGGTGGCATGGACCCGTCCAGGATTTATCTTCAATGGTCAGCGCTTTTGCGTGAGCTTCAG
>CAIOTD010000136.1 GCA_903861115.1 uncultured Burkholderiales bacterium | reverse complement strand
CTGATGTGCTTCATCAAAGGAAAGACCTAAGTAGTTGAATTCAAACGATCTTTGACATAAAAAAGGGCGCGTCAACTGCTGACGCGCCCGGAACCAACAATCTATGGCAACTGCGATAGTTGGGACTTCATTGTAGGCAAAATTGCTTTCAATGACATCCCTGGATTTGTCTTGTTCGGTTCGTTGTAGGTCAACAACATGGATTTTGTTCACAGCTTATTCACAGTTTTATTTATTTAAAAAGAACAACTTGTGTGTGAGCTGTGGAGTAATTGTGGAGACAGTGTGCGTATCCGCATAACAAGTGAGTTTCACAAACTGAAAATGGATTTATAGTTGGCATGTTCTGATTCTAACGAAGAATTGTAATAAAAAAACATTCTTTTATTTTCAATTTCATGCAAGAAAAAATCCTAAAAAAAATTTGATCGAGTTCCATTTTTGCATCAATTCCCTTATACCCGACCGAGATTTAGGGTATTTTAGATCATTTTTGTTAACTTTTGAACTAAAAAATTAAAGCCTCTTTGATTGCCTTGGCCGAGCAAGTGCGCTTACTTGGCGGGGCGAAGGATGGCGTATTGAGCCCATTCCCCTCGTTTAAAGAGGACCGTTGTGGGTTTGCTTTTGTCCAAACGCGCATAGGTCGCCTCGAAATCTTTGACCGATTGAATCTCGACATTGGCCAATTGCAAAACAATGTCACCCTCTTTGAGGCCCGCCCGTGCTGCGGCATCGGTGGCTTGATCAACGCGAACACCGATGCGCACTTTGAGATCTCGCTTCATGCCCTCGGTCAAATCACTCAAACTCAATCCCAAGGCAGAAAAGGAGGTCTGTGAGGGCGTTTTTTCAGCGGGTGTTTGGCTTGCAACTTTTTTATCTGACTCAAACTCACCCACCATGACGGCAATGTCTTTGTTCACCCCTCTTCTTAGGACCGTCACTGTGGCCTTCGATCCTGGCTTGATACCCCCCACAAATCGCGGCAAATCGATGGATTTCTCGACCACTTTACCGTCGACCTTGGTGATGATGTCACCGGCCTCAAGTCCAGCTTTTTCAGCGGGCGAATTGGCCTCAACATTTTGCACAAGCGCACCCATTGCTTTTGCCAAGCCCATCGACTCGGCCAACTCTTTGCTGACCGGTCCAATTTGGATGCCTAAGCGGCCCCGTTGAACACGCCCACTGACCCTGAGTTGATCACTCACGCGAACAGCCTCATCGATGGGAATGGCAAATGAAATGCCCATGAAGCCACCCGAACGCGAATAGATTTGACTGTTGATACCAATCACTTCGCCTCGCATATTGATCAAGGGCCCCCCCGAGTTGCCCGGGTTGATCGCCACATCCGTTTGAATGAAGGAAACAAACTCCCCCGTGTCTCGTTGCTTGGCGCTCACGATACCCGCGGTCACGGTGTTCTCAAAACCAAAGGGGGAGCCGATGGCCATCACCCACTCGCCTACTTTCAATCGACTCACATCGCCCACCCGAACAGCAGGCAAGCCAGAGGCTTCAATTTTCACCACAGCCACATCGGTTCTTCGATCCGAGCCGATGATTTTTGCTTTGAATTCTCTTTTGTCTGGCAAGGTGACCAACACTTGATCAGCCCCTTCCACCACATGCGCATTGGTCATGATCAGACCATCGGCACTCAAAATAAAACCCGAGCCCACCCCTTTGGGTTGCTCCTCCTCTTGGGGGGCATTTCGGTTGGGGCGTGGTTGACGAGGCGCATTGGGCGCGCTTGGCGCGCCCGGAAAAGGCATGCCAAAAAACTTCTTAAAAAGCTCCTGCATTTCGTCTTCCCCATCCCCTTGAGCGCCGGCTGTTGGAGAGCGAGTGAGCACTTTTTCAATGGTGCGGATGTTCACCACGGAGGGACCCACTTGTTCCACCAAATCGGTGAAGTCGGGCAAGGCGCGAACCACAGGCGCGGCAGAGTTGGGCTGGGCACCCGCCGCAAAGGATGTGAGCATCGAGCCCAAAAACGCCATCGTCACCGCCATCAATGCGCAACGAACGGGCTTTGAACATGAACCTAAATTTTGCATAGCTGCCTCCGAAATCCGACACACTGTTTGAATGGACCCACCCATCAACATGCGTCAACAGGCTTGGCTCATGAATGAGCAAAGAAGTTAGATGAGGTCAAAAGAAACAATTACAAGTCCCGTCCCTTAGAACTTGATTTTTTTCGCGCTCTCACAGCCTTCAACGCGCGAGCTCATATTTGGGTTGTCTGAACCCACCCTGAAGTCAGGCATCCATGTGTAAAGAAAAAATAAGGCGCCCAACGCCAAAGTGCTGCCAATTGACTTAAGCGCTTTATGGGGCTTTCTTGAAAATCAAAGTGCCATTGGTGCCACCAAAACCAAAATTGTTTTTCATGGCATAGTCCATCTTCATCTCTCGGGCCACATTGGCACAATAATCCAAGTCGCACTCTGGATCTTGGTTGTCGAGGTTGATGGTCGGCGGGCTGATTTGATGGTGCAGCGCCAAGACGGTGAACACACTCTCAATGCCACCGGCTCCACCCAAAAGGTGACCCGTCATGGATTTGGTGGAGTTCACGACAATTTTTTTGGCATGCTCGCCAAGCGCTGCTTTGATCGCCTTGGTCTCATTCACGTCGCCCAAAGGCGTCGAAGTACCGTGTGCATTCAAGTAGTCAATTTGCTCAGCATTGAGGTTTGCATTCTTTAATGCATTGACCATCGCACGTCGAGGACCATGCATGTCTGGCGCGGTCATGTGGCCAGCGTCTCCACTCATGCCAAAGCCCACCACCTCTGCGTATATTTTGGCGCCACGCGCTTTTGCGTATTCGTATTCTTCCAACACCATTGCACCGGCGCCCTCACCCAAAACGAAGCCATCCCGATCCTTGTCCCAAGGTCGTGAAGCCATTTGAGGATTGTCGTTGCGTGTTGACAGCGCTCTCATGGCCGCAAAGCCACCTACACCCAAAGGTGAAATCGTGGATTCTGCGCCACCCGCCACCATCACATCAGCATCCCCAAACTCAATGATCCGCGCGGCTTGCCCAATGCTGTGAAGCCCCGTGGTGCACGCTGTTGCAATGGCCAAATTGGGCCCTTTGAATCCGAAACGAATGGAGACATGACCCGAAATCATGTTGATAATGGAGGCTGGGACAAAGAAGGGAGAGATGCGCCTTGGCCCCCTGTTCGTGAGCTCGGTGTGCATGGACTCAATCAGCGGCAAACCACCAATGCCAGAACCCACCAAGCAACCAATTCTGGCTGCCTCTTCCTCATCCAGCGCGTCGCCTGTGCGAAGACCCGAGTCCAGAACGGCTTGAATGGAGGCCACAATACCAAAGTGAATGAACGCGTCCATCCCCCTGGCATCCTTGGGAGAAATGTAGGCATCCAAATCCAAGCCCTTGACTTCACCCGCGAACTGGCAAGCAAATGCGGAGGCATCAAATTTTTTAATGAAGTCTATGCCTGAGCGTCCGCTCAGCAAGTTACTCCAAGAATCTTGGACTGTGTTGCCCACTGGACTGACACACCCCACTCCAGTGACAACAACGCGACGTTTGGTCATTCAAACGAACCTTTTAAATCAACTTTTTTGATGCGCCAAAGCGTAATCAATGGCGTTTTGTACTGTCGTGATTTTTTCTGCATCTTCGTCAGGAATTTCGATGGCAAATTCGTCTTCAAGCGCCATCACCAATTCAACGGTATCCAAAGAATCAGCACCCAAATCGGCCACAAAAGCCTTTTCATTGGTCACTTGTGACTCTTCGACACCGAGTTGCTCGGCAATAATTTTTTTGACACGTACTTCAATATCACTCAATTTTTACTCAGAGGGTTGTAAAGGAATTGTTG
>CAIOTD010000135.1 GCA_903861115.1 uncultured Burkholderiales bacterium | reverse complement strand
GCGTACCCAATTACAGCAATGCGCCCAATTCGACCTCCAATGTCGGCAGTTTTAGCCTCTCTTACCTTTCAGGCTTGAGCGCCAAGAACTACAACTTCAATGCCGCAACGACGCCTGTTGCATTCACCGTTGCACAAGCCCCCATCCAACTGAACGGCATTAAAACCTACGATGGCAATGCCAATTTTGTCACTGGCACATTGAGCGCATCGGGTGTCAATGGGGAGACCTTGAGCGTGGTCAGTGGATCTGCCACCGCCAACAGCAAAAATGTGGGTGGCGCGACAAGTTGGTCTGCTCTTAACGCATTGACACTCGGCAATGGGACAGGATTGGCAAGCAATTACACACTGGCCAACGTCCAAACGACAGGCATCACCATCAATCGCTTGGCCAGTGTGACGTGGACAGGGCCCGCAACAGGCAATTGGTTGGATCCCAGCAATTGGAGCGGTGGCGCCGTACCAGACTTGTCCAATGTGGCCAATGTTGTGCTTCCAGCCAATAAGACCATCACCTTTGGAAATACCGTTGTGGCACCCGCCGAGGCAGGTGCTGTCAACATCACTGGCCTCACAGGCTTTGGCAATCTTTCACAAACGGCTGGGACTTTGAACGTTGGTGCAGGAGGACTGAGTCTGAATCAATTTGCGCAAACTGCGGGCGCACTCAATACAACAGGCAATTTTTCAATCACGAGCAGCTTTACTCAAAGCACAACAGGCAACTTGAACGTTGGCGGCACGACTTCCATCACCTCCAACAGCGGCGATGTGAACCTGGGCAACTTGAACTCAACAGGTCTACTCACGGTTGCAAGCAGTGCGGGTGCAATCAAGCAAATGAACAACACCAGCATTGTGGCTGCCGCTGGCGCCAGTTTCAATGCGCGCATTGGCGCGACGCCTTCTGCCATTGACTTGAGCAACTCACTCAATGCATTCCAAGGACTCACCGAGCTCAACGGCTCAACGGTCTCTTTGACCAACAACCAACCGCTCAGTCTAGGCAATGTAACCAGCACCGCCAATTTGAGCCTTCAAAGCGTGGGAGCACTCCAATTGGGGTCAACGCACGTTGGTGCCGATCTGGCGATCAACAGCTCAGATGGCAACATCACACAAAGCAACGCCCTCACCGTTCAAGGCAATGCGAATCTGAATGCAGGCGTGGGCAACATCACCTTGACGCAATCTGGCAACAGTTTTCAAGGCACTGTCATCGCGGTGGGGACGGTGGTCAACATTGTGGGTTTACCCACTCCACCTCCAGCGCCCTACACACCACCACCCGACCCCGCACTGACAGACGAACAACTGCGTCAAATGACCCTCTCCCAATGGGCCAATGTATCCATTCAACAATGGGTTCAAATCACACCCCTGCAAATTCCCTTGCTGCCCACCGCTATCGTCTCCGCCTTGAGCCCCTACCAGCTGATTTTCATCAGCAGCGCTCAAATTAAAGCGTTCACCAACGCCCAAATCGCAGCACTGACGCCCCTTCAAATTGCAAGCTTCAACCCCCTTCAAATGACGTACTTGAACGATTCGCAATTTGCTTATCTTCAACCTCTCTCGTTTGCCGCGTTCACCAACGCGATGATTCAAGCGCTCAGCAGCAACCAAATCAAACAAATTCCAAGCTTAAATTTCTCTCAGTTGAGTCCCAATCAACTCTCGCTGCTCAGCAGCGCACAACTCCAAGCGTTGACCCTTGCCCAGCTGGCCTCTTTGTCCAGCAACCAAGTCAACGCTTGGACCAACCAACAGCTGAGTGCCTTGAGCGACATGCAACTCTCAAGCCTTCAAGCCAATGTTTTGGCCCACTTGGCCCCCTCGATTTGGGCACAACTCAGAACCTCCGCTTTGCAAGCCATTCAAGCCGACGTTTTTCGTTTCTTGAGCGCAGATCAACTCAACGCCATGAGTACCACACAGCTCAAAGCTTTAAATGCACTTCAAATTTCAAAGATCAGTCCCTTGGAGTTTCCCTTCATTCAAGTCAATCAATTGAGTGCCTTGTCAGCCGATCAACTGTCCATGCTCAATGCCTTGCAAATCAGTCGTTTGACTGCAACTCAAATCCAAGCCATGAGCTACGCTCAGTTTGCAGTCGTCACCACACCTCTGATCAAAAGGTATCTCCCCGCAAATTTCACATCAAAAGACATTTTGAATTTTTTTCTGGCCAACCCGAGCTTGAGCGACGCGCAAGTCGTGAGCGCCATGGATCAATTCGGGGTCAGTCCCCAACAAATTTCCAACGCGCTTGGCGTGCCTCTGGCTCTTGTTCAATCCAGGTATGAAAACCAGGGCGGTGTGGTTTATCAAACGATCAACGCAGCGTTTTCACCTCTTGGCTCTGATTCTTGGGGACTGGGTGCTCAATTTACCCCGAGTGAGATCAAATCCAATGCACTCGCCCTTCAAGCCACGGGCGCGAATTATGCCGAGATGACACGCCTGTTGTATCAGTTCAGTGTGACGCCGGCCCAATTTCGTGCGGCATTCGTTGAACCCAATTATGCGCAGTGATCTTGGGTGAAGCTTGAACAGTCGCAAATGGATCCTTAAAGACCCCATTTGTAGACAAAAAAAGGAACGTTTTCCTGCGCGGCACAGCCCTTTTTTTGGCCAAACGGGCCATCCTCATCCAAATGCACCCCAGGCCAAGCGGTAAACCCTAGGAGACTGGTGCCCAGAAAAGTCGCACAATAAGCGCTTTCGTGACAACCCTCCCTCTCGCTGAGACCGCTCCCATGGATTTAAATCAAAACCGTCGCCATTTTTTTCACACCTCCCTTGCTGCTGCAAGCATGGTACCCGCTCTCGGATCGGCGGCGGATGCGCCTGCTCAGCCCAGCCGCGGCGAGCACGAGCCTGGCCGAAAAGGCCAGGCCAACCATCAAACCCAAACGCTGGCAGCGTTTGCAAGCGGTCTTCAGTTTGATCAAATTCCTGGGGAAGTGCTCAAACGGGCGAAAGATACGTTGGCAGATACACTTGCAGTGGCCATGTTTGGAAGCGCATTGCCCTGGAGTCGAATGATGACCGAGTTCGCCAAGGAATCGGGCAAAACGGGGAACTCGCAAGTCTTGGGCGTCAAAGGCCTTCAACTGGAACCCAATGCCGCGGCCCTGGCCAATGGGTCCTTTACACATGCCTTTGAGCTCGATTGCTTGACCAAACCCAATTCGGGCTCTCACCCTGGTGCGACCGTTTTTATGCCTCTGATTGCCCTGGCGCAAGCCAAGCAATCCAGTGGGCGCGAATTGCTCACCTCTTTTGTGGCGGGCACCGAACTCATGATCCGAGTAGGACGCGCGACACAACACAGCCAAGAAGAGCACGGTTTTCATGCACCAGGGACCACAGGCCCCTTTGGCTCCGCTGCGGCTTGTTCACGTCTTTTGGGACTGAACGCCGAACAAACCACCAATGCCTTGGGCTTGGCCGCGTCGATGGCCGGGGGCTTGCTTGAATTTGCCAAATCCGGCACCGGCGCCATGGTCAAAAGAATGCACATGGGCCGTGCAGCCCAAGCGGGCGTGATGGCGGCGGGTCTTGCGCAAAAAGGTTACACCGGCCCCAACACGGCACTTGAGGGTCATTTTGGGTTCATGAACGTCTTTTGTCCCTCCCATGACTTGGACCAACTGACGCTCAATCTGAAACAGGATTGGTTGACGATGACGACCATGCACAAACGCTATGCCTGTCACATCACCGCACACACACCCGTCGAGTCTGCAGTCTCCTTGAAAGAGGAACACAAATTTTCGCCCGAAGACATTGCAGAAATCACCATCGAATGCAATGAGCGCTCCATGCGCGCCAACAACATTCCTAGCCCCAAGGATATTTTGCTGGCTCAGTACAGCGTTCCCTTTTGCGTGGCCTTGAGCATGTACAGAAACCCGGTAGACCCCAGATCCTTTGACGATGCAGCGGTCAAGGATCCAAAAATCATGTCCTTGTCCTCTTCGATCATCATGAAGACCATTGCGGCACCTGACAACAAGTCCGACATGACAAGCATCGTGAGGATCAAACTCAAAAACGGCCAAGAAATCTCCAAACGCTCCACCGCTTTTCTCGGAACACCCGAGAGGCCTCTTGACACCCAAGCGCTGAGAGAGAAATTTCTCATGCTCACCGTCGACACCTCTGCTGCACGAGGCAAGTCACGCATCGCACAAGAAAGCAAGCAAATGAGCGCTTGGTTTGATCGAATTCAAAACATCGAAAACGAAAAAAACCTCAACTGGATCAAAAGTTAATCCGCCCAGATCACCCAAGGAGACAACCATGTTTAAACAGTTCAAACCCCGTGCAAGTGCCCTCGTGGCCTTGAGTCTTTTATCGTCCTTCGCGCTTCATGGCGCCTTTGCCGCAAAAGCTGAAGCCCCTCAATCGTCGAACATGCGACTCGTGGGCTTTAGCGACCTGCAAGGTCGAACCGCTTACCAGCCCACCATTCAGAAACAGGGCAACCGATGGATCGCTTATGTGGGCCACCATGGTGATAAAAAAGTCAACACCCTGAACAACAAGCTTGAAGACAACGGCACGTCCATCATCGATGTGACCGACCCCAAGCATCCCCAGTACTTGGCCCACTTGCCTGGTGAAGAGGGCAAGGCCGAACAAGGGGGCGCACAGATGGTGCGCATTTGCAGTGGCGCGACGCTGCCCAAAGCGGACAAAAGCAAGTTCTACATGTTGCGTGTCTTTGGCAACCAGGCACACGAAGTCTGGGACGTGACTGAACCGGCCAAGCCCTCTCTCATCACCACCATTGGCAAAGGGCTCAAAGGCACGCACAAAAATTTCTGGGAGTGCGACACCGGCATTGCGTATTTGGTTTCGGGCAACCCCCAGTGGCGCACCAACCGAATGACACAGATCTACGATCTTTCAGATCCCGCCAAACCCGTGTTCATCCGTGACTTTGGCCTCGTTGGCCAACAGCCTGGCGCAGGCGGCCCCGTGCCCATCTCTCTGCACGGCCCCATCTCCACCGGCCCCAAGGGCAACCGCGTTTTCTTTGGCTATGGCACCAACACCGAGGGTGTTTTACAAATCGTTGACCGCGATAAGCTGCTCAATGGTCCCAAGGATCCAACACCAGAGAACTTGCTCTATCCACAAGTCGCGCGGCTCGATCTGCCACCCATGCACGGCGCGCACACTGTGTTTCCAATGTTTGGCGTGGACATTCCTGAATTCGCACACAACTACTTGGGTCGTGTGCGAGACTTCATTGTGGTCACCGATGAGGCGATTCAAAAGGAATGTCTTGAGGGTCGACAAATGGTCTGGTTTGTGGACATCACCACCGAGACCAAACCCTTTGGTGTGGCCAGCTGGACAGTCCCAGAAACAAAGGAAAACTTTTGCGCAAAAGGCGGGCGTTTTGGTACCCATTCATCCAATGAAAACATGACGCCTATTTATTACAAAAAAATCATGTTCTTTGCACACTTCAATGCAGGCGTCAGAGCCTTGGATGTGCGCAACCCCATGAATCCAAAGGAAATCGCTTACTACATTCCTCCAGCCAATGCCAACACGGTTGCCCTTTTGGCGCCACCCGGCATGGAAGCGCCTTTGCCTTTCACAGAAGCGTCTAAAAAACGTGCCATTCAAACCAACAATGTGGAGGTGGATGAACGAGGACTCATCTACATCGTGGACCGTGCCAACTCAGGCATGCATATTTTGGAATTGACGGGTTCAGCCAGAAGCCTTGCAGACTGGTCACACGTTCAAAAATAAGTGTCCTGCATTTATCTCGCAAGTGGTCTTGAGCAATTGAGACCACTTTTTTTTTGGGATCACACACGTCTTTAGCGCCATCAAGATCGATCTGCACCATGAAAATACAATCTCTATTTTTTAAACTTGGAAGTACATCGCTGGTTTGTGCTTCACTTTTTTGCGCTGCCGCTGCTTTGGCACAAAGCAGCAAGACCCCTCCATTGTCTTCAAAACAGGAGGCCTCAAGTCCCCCAGGCGCTCAAGAGGAACTGCGCTTGGAGTTGGTGATCCCCAGCGACACCAGCTCGAACAAAACAGTGGTGTTTAAAGTGCCGCAACATGCATCGGTGAACCTGCAAGTCAAAAGCGAGAGGGCTGGAGAGCTTCACATTCATGCCTACCGTTTGAGCCTGGCACTCAAGGACCAAGACACCCAGAGCTTGAAGTTCAAGGCCAAGGCGTCGGGGAAATTCAACATCGAGTGGCACCCCAAATTGCCCACGAGCAAGCCACCAGACAATGCACCGCACGCACATGCACACACGCATGCCGCGCCCCTCGCAAGCCTAGAGGTCCAACCGCTTTAATTGACGAATCAACCCATGCAGCTCAAAACCCCCTCCAGCATCCTATGTTTGGGTGCGACACTCGCCTGTCTTGTCCCCTTTTGTGCACCCGTTTTTGCACATGGTTTTGGTGAGCGCTATGATTTACCCGTGCCCATGCACTGGGTGATTGTGGCGGCTTGCTGGATCGTTGCAGCCAGCTTTTTGATCACACCTTTTTTCAAATCGAAGGCCCCCAAGTCCGCTGCCTTTTTTAACTTGAACTTGAACGCATCCAACAAGGCCTTTCAAGCCCCCGCTTTGAATTCATGGCGACAACGCCTAGGTCTTTGGGTGTCTTGCGCCTTGCTGCTGTTGACCTGGGGGTGTGCGGCGTTTGGCATAGAAGATCCCTTGATGAATTTCGCACCCACCTTCATCTGGATTGTTTGGTGGCTTGGGGTCTCTTTTGCTTGCATGGTGTTGGGTAACTTTTGGCCACAATGTGACCCGTGGATGGGGTTTTATCTATTCACAACAGGGCTCTTTCAACGGCTGACATCGACCAAGAATTTCGCTCACAGAAAGCCTGTCGTTACCCCTTTCAAGCAGTGGCCGACAGGCCTTGGACGTTGGCCCGCATGCGCCACACTCTTGATCTGGTGTGGGCTTGAAATTGTTTACCCCATCGCCTCCATGCCGCATCGCTTGGGCGTGTTCATTGCCTTGTACAGCATCTACATGTGGTTGGGCATGGCCTATTTTGGGCCCGCTCAATGGCGAGCCCATGCAGATGGATTTTCCTTGTACTTTGAGCTCTTGGGGCAAACGCGGCAAATGATCTTGAACAGCACCCGGTCCCTCTTCAACACTGAACCCAAGCAAAGGCAAAGGACCGGGTCAATCCCACCTCAAATCAACTCGCTCAAACCCGCAGAGGCGCCATTGAGCACCATTGCGCTTGTGATTGCGATGTTCACCAGTGTTTTATTCGACGGTCTGCATGCGGGCCCCGTTTGGCTGGTGTTTGAAAAATTTTCCACCCACATCCCGTTTTTAAAACACGACGTGAATGGTTTTTTCACGGGGGCGCTGGGTCTTGTGACGTTGTGGGCCGCATTGCTGTTGGTGTTCACCTTGATTTGTGCCCTGACCCGCCGTCTTTTTCTGCTGGTCCCTCAATACAAACGCTTTCAAGTCCAACTGAACTTCAGCACCATCGGGCTGGCTTATTCATTTCTTGCATGCTTATTGCCCATCGCATTGGCTTATTTGCTTGCACACAACTTCTCTGCCTTTTTTATCCAAGGCCAAAACATCATCGCTTTGGCCTCTGACCCATTGGGGTGGGGCTGGAACCTTTTAGGTACAGCCCACTTTTATCCAGACATCACCTTGATCGATGCCAAGCTCACTTGGTATGTCGCCACTTTTTCGATTGTCATCGGACACGTGATCTCGGTGCTGATGGCGCACCAAGTGGCCTGTTACTACAGTGAACAACTGCATGCGTTGAGCTTCAACGCCATGCTAGAGGATCCAACACTTGAATACGAGGTCACCACGATCAAGCCATGGATTTTGAACATCCCCATGACGCTGGTGATGATTGGCTTTACAGCCCTCAGTTTGTCCATCATTGCGGAGCCCTTGACCAACACGCTCAGTGGATAAGTGCGTGGGTGTTGTGCATGCCTGCAAAAGGGCAACCGTTCAATTCAATGTGATTCACTTACCCAAAGGGCAAAACACTTTTTCCCGCTCAGTCCAAAGGCCTCAAGCCTTGAGAGGCGATCAATAGTCTGGCCTCAGGACCTTTGAGCCAGGTGATCAGCGCTTTCATCATGGCTGCATCTGGCTCTTTGATCCAAAGGGCATACCGAGTTGATAAATCAAACTCTTGCGGGAAAGGGCCCACCAATGTCTTGGGTGCGGCTTGAACGATCTCGCTCACCTGCGTCACGCCCAACTCAACCTCGCCATCCTTGACCCATTGCATGGTTTGAAGGCCTTCACGGGCCTTTTTGGCTTTCGCCAAAACTTCTTTCTCAACGCCAAGTTCCCGAATGACTTTTACAAAATGCAACCCGACCGTTGCACCTCGATCTGGATCGGAAAACGCAATGCTTTTCACACTCAAAAGCAAAGCCTTCAGTTCCTCTTTGGTTTTGATCACAGGACGTGGATTTAAGCTCGATGCAATGCCTGCCATGGTCGCGGCCAAAGGGATCATTTGGCCCTCTTTTAATTCCCCCTTGCGCTTGGACTCTTCAATGCGCTCTTGCGTGGTGATCAAGATCTTTGCCAGTGGATCGGCCAAGTATTGTGCTTGGGCAGCACCTGCTGTATCGAAATGCAACTCAAAATGGCTGCCCGAT
The DNA here is from genome assembly GCA_903861115.1 of uncultured Burkholderiales bacterium. Taxonomy (GTDB): domain Bacteria; phylum Pseudomonadota; class Gammaproteobacteria; order Burkholderiales; family Burkholderiaceae_C; genus Limnohabitans. The sequence continues at coordinate 5,147 of CAIOTD010000135.1, read as the reverse complement.
TGCTTTGAAAAGATCTCCAAGATGTTTTCAATGGGGCTTTTGACACCCGCTGCCGCATAAAGACCCAGCGCTTGTGCATGCACGCTGTGCCCCACGACCATGAAGAGCAGCGATAACGTACAGAGTAATTTTTTCATTGATGGCCTTCTTTGTTATGAACACGCAGACGGGTCTGCACCCGATTATTTCACCAAAAACAGCTTGGCCCAAAGTTGTGCCCACTTGTCGGCCTCGTCCACCACCACCGAAGGATCGGTGAGCACGTAGTTGAAATTGTTGAGCTCCGACTTGACGAGTTTACTGGCGGGCGGGCGCCCCATGTTGCTCAGCATTTGTTGTGCTTCAGGCGACAAGAGATAGTCTGCAAAGAGCAGGGCACTATATGGATGGGGCGCATTTTTCATCAAGGCAACGCCTTGCGGCCTGGCCAAAGTGGGCTCAATGGGCACCCAGTCAATGGCCGCCCCGCGTTGCTTGAGAGACTGCGCGTTGGCGTTGTAAATGGTCAAGCCCACTTGTATTTCTCCAGAGGCCACCATTTGCGCGAGCAAAATGTGACCCTTTCTCACATCGGGCTTCATCTCGGAGAGCTTTTTAAAAAAGGCGCTGCCGCGGCTCTCCCCCAAGGCATTCATCAGTCCCCCCATCCACTCAGCATCTGTGGCTTCAAGCCCCAATTTGTCCTTCCATTTCGGATTTAAAAAACCCTCCAGATGGTTGGGCAATTCTTCTTTGCGAATTTTTTGTGTGTTGTAGGCCACCACAAAGAAGTTCAAACGGTCAGGCATCCACAAGCGGTGCTTTGGGATCATCGCAGGTGGTAAATCGGCTTGGTGGGGACTGAAAAACTCCAAGAACATGCGCTCCTTGGCCAATATTTCCATCTCGGGGCCATTGGTCTCAACGACATCGGCAGAAAATCTCTTGGCCCGCCCCTCGTTGAGCACCCTTTGTAAGACACCTTCACTCAGCCCCCGCCAGATGTCCACATGCACCCCGTATTTGCGCTCGAACTCTTTGATCAACGGCGTGGCCTCACTGGGGGCGAGGGAGGTGTACAGGGTCAAGGCGCCTTCTCTCTTGGCTCTTTCCATCAACCAGGCCAAGCGATCGGGCGCTTTGTAGCTGAATATTTGCTCATTGCTCAGGACCCCTTGCGAGCGCGCATTTGAGAACACGCTGCCCAAGATCAACAAGAGACTGAGGGTGAGCGTGGTGAACCATGGCGGCCTTGTCCGTCCAACCTGATTTCGTTCTTGCGGCTTCATGCACGGCGTACAAGAGGCGTACTTTTGCGCTTTTAACATTTCAATTCCTTGTGCTTGGAGCTCGTTCAAAGATTCAAAAAGCCCACGAGTCCAGTACAACGACCAAGGCACGTGTCAACTCAGGATCCGAGCTCGCATGGCCCGCTTGCCGAACGAGTTGGAGTTGACACGCTTGGAGCACTTGGCTCAACTTCCATGCGGTTTGTGCAGGCGTGACTGCATCAAATTGACCTTGAACAATGTTGCATGGAATGGCTGCAATGCGCTGCATTTGGTCCCACAGCTGTGTGCCATTGAGCACGGGGTCGTGCAAGAACAAATGACATGAAATCAAACCCATCTCAAAATTGCGCAGGTGCTCCATCGATGCAAGGCTTGGCACCCCTTGCAAACTCATGATGGACTGCTCCCAAAGCCCCCAGGCAAGCGCCGCTCGCTCTTGAACAGTTGGCGTCCCATGGCGAAGTGCTTGGTAAAAAACACCCAAAATGTCTTGCCACTTCAAGTCATCCGCGTCCCTTGCTGCATCAAACTTGTCTGCAACAGCGCCGGATGGGGTCCCGCTCAAGCCGCAAGCACTTCTCAAAGCCCTATAGTGAGCAAGAAACACTTGCCACTCCACTGGGAACATCTGAGCAGCACCCTTGGGAGAGTAAAGCCAATTGATTTCGCTGGACGTGGAGGTGAAGACCCCTCTGAGCAGCATTCTTTTGACCCTTGAGGGGTGTGCCTGCGCATAGGCCAGGGCCAAGGTGGTTCCCCAAGAGCCACCAAAGAGGCTCCAAGCATTGATCTTTAAATGTGCTCTAAGCGCTTCCATGTCTTGCACCATGTTCTCAAAGCTCAAGTGCTCTAGCATGGTTTCACGCTCTTGGCGGCCAAGCGCATGCTCGGCCGATCGCGCGCAGCCGCGTTGATCCCAAAGAATCACTCGGTATTTGTTCAAATCAAAGAAGCGCCGCTGCGTGCCAGAGCACCCCGCTCCTGGTCCACCATGGAGCATCACAATGGGCTCACCCCTTGGGTTGCCCAAGGCTTCCCAATAAATTTTTTGCCCGTGCGAACGCTCTAATAAACCATGTTCGTCGGGGACTGCTGGAGGGTAAAGCATTGGGGGTCCAAATGTTGATGCGTTGTGAACTTACTGGAATCCTGTTTTGCCTAAACCTGATGTCACGGGAAAGACCAAGGACTTGATGACCACAGGGACAGCGCCTGAGGTCTCCAGCATAGCGCCGATATCGACAAAGTCCAACTCTGAGAGGGTCACGCCGTCCACAGAAATGACCGGCACCCCCACTTTGATCTCCTCTTGACAATGAATACCGATCAAGCCCGCACAGTCAGCCTCACCAATCAGCATCAAAGGGTGCCCATTGGCAATCAAGTCCTCAAAACCCTTTGCAACGCCTTTGCAAAAGTCATCCAGTCTTTTAAAGGTTGCACTGCCCTCCCATTTGTAACACAAGGCCACGGGGCTTTGCGCACTCGAGAGATCGAGTCGTTTTAACGCTCTTTTGATTTCTTTTGATATCTCTTCACTGCTCAACACCTCTTCAGACAAGAGCAACTTTGGCGCGACCACCGGCACGTTCCTGAGCGGCAAGGTGTCTTTGGGTTCAACAAAAATGGTGCTGCCTGAGACTTGGACGGTGTATTGTGATGCGCCCACAACGGTTGCTCGAATGCCTTGTTCGGGTGTTTGCAACTCAATGCTTGGCCATTGCGTTTGCAAGGCCAAGGTGATGGCTTGCGCGAGCTCTGCGCCCAGGTCATCGTAGTGCGTTGATTGTCTGCGGTAGATGTATTCAGACACCCCCCCTGAGAACGTCAAAACTTCTGGGGCCTGTTGATGCGTGAGTGCATCCAGTCTCAACAAGGCCTGGGTGGTCGCGCTCAAAGAAGGGCTTTGGGCCACTTCAATGATTTTTTGCGCCATCAATTGCACGAGTTGTTGTTTGTTCATGGGTGCAATGACTTGTCCCATGTTGATCTCAAAGCCGCACTCATTGGCAAGCAATTTGGCGGCTTCTTCAACCCGACAAACTCGACCCTCATGATCAAACGCCACGATTCTGGCACCCACATCCAAAGCGGTGATGTCGACCACTTCACCGCCCTTGCAGATCGCCATTTTTGTGGTGCCACCCCCTATATCGACATTCATCACCGTTTTGTTCAAGCGAATGGACAAGGCCGCAGCGCCCGAGCCAAACGCGGCCAAGGTGGTCTCCAGCGCATCGCCCGCACTCACTGAGACAAACTTGCCCGCATCCCTTGCAAAGATCTCCCCGATCACCCGGGCATTGCTCCTTCTCACAGCCACACCCGTTAAGATCAGCGCGCCCGTGTCAATTTTTTCAGAGGTGATGCCCGCATTGTCATATTGCGCTTGAATAAATTCACCCAACTTGACGCCATCAATGCTTTGATTGTCCGCATAGGGGGTCAGCAGCACATCGGACTCGTGCAAGACCACGCGTTCACTCACAATGTAGCGGTTGTCCAAGCGCTCCATGACCAAGCGCGAAAACACCAAATGTGAGGTGGAGGAACCGATGTCCACCCCAACGCTCACCAATACGATTTCGTCCTCTTCTTCAAGTGAGCGTTTGATGTTGGAGAAAAATACTCGGCCCCCCGCCGCCTCATCGCTCATTTCTTTAAGATTTTTGACAAGCCCTCTGGTACCTCGTACCACTCGGGCTTCATGCGATCTTCAACACCGTTTTGCTTCAACAAGGCTTGGTACTCTTGTCGAATGTGTGGGTCTTCCATCCAGTAAGGAATGGCCGTGCCCCCCTCTTCAGTGAGCTCTTGTGCGGTGTAGTCGGTGTGTTTTTCACCCGGTGCGCCAGGATCTCGTCCTGGGTTGTGCGGTCCAAACCACGCGGTCAAGCGCAAAGACTCTTTGCCGGCGCTAAAGTGTTGATGGTACCAGCGCGCACCGCCTGGTGCAGCTGAGACAAGTCCCACGGGCTCGTAGTCAATGCGTTTGACCTTGTCCGCTTTGCCGTCTTTCCAAGGCGTCTCGCCCTCCTTGTCTGGCCATGTGTAGGTGTAGCCCTTGCCATTCAAGCAAATGAGCACGGCCGCTGAGGTATGGGCATGGGCTTTGGAGTAACGCCCGTTCTCGTGTTGACCAATCCAAAAGTAAAAACAATTGTTGGTCATGAAGGGTTCGATGCGGCGGTACCCAGGCGATCTGCGGTTGTCAAGTGGCAGCTCACAATTGACCACATCGGGAATGAAGTTCGTGCGCCGCATGGCCAAGCCCCTGACTGGATCGGGCTCGATGTCGTCTTTGGCGTGAAAGAAGTCATCTGCACCACTGAAGCGGTCCTTGAAGACGAACGGGTTGTTGTAGACCGCTTCCTTGTTTTGAAGCATGTTGAGCACATTGGGCGCCGTTGTCCCGCCCAAGAGCAAGGCCCCGCCCGAGGTCGCATTCACAATGCGGTGCCAAGCGTTCATTGGAATGGAGAACATCGAGCCCTTTTGCCACTCAAAGACGTGCTTCTTGGTGTCCCCCTCTTGCCAAACCTCGGTGGTGCCCCGGCCCTCGACCACGAGATAAATTTCTTCATACATGTGTTTCTCAGGGTGCAAGGCGCCCGCTGGAGGGACCTCGACCACGTGACAACCCCATTTGGTCTCGGTGCCGTAGAGCTGAATGTAGTGACCCTTGCCGCCTGTTCTCTTCCAAGGCATCAGGGGCAAGTTTTGCACCTTGCTGATGCCCACGCCGCGAAAGACAGGAATGCCCTCCTCTTGCATGAAGGCGTCATAGGGCGTGGGCTGCTTTTTGAACTCGCCAAATCCGGCTTTTTTGTGGCCCGCTGGCTCGTGCCAGTGGCTGGTGTCTTTGTCGTGGGGCAT
>CAIOTD010000134.1 GCA_903861115.1 uncultured Burkholderiales bacterium | reverse complement strand
TGGACGAACTTATTTATTTGATGAGCTCAAATTATTGCCGCCTGTAATGCCTCAGAATTTTTATGCAGCGGGTCGCAACTTCAACGACCATATTGAGTGGGCAAATAAACACCATGGTATGAAATTAACCGTGCCACACAGTGCTGATATTGGATACAGGTCACCAAACGCACTGGTTGGAAGTGGTAGTGACATTGTGATTCCAAAAAACTCAACAGGGAGTATTGAGTTTGAAGGTGAGCTGGTGGCAATAGTTGGAAAAAAAGCCAAGTGCCTAACATCGGAGAATGCCCTAGACTGTATTGCTGGCTATACGCTGGGCAATGACTTGAGTGAGCGGAACTACCAAAAGTCGGACAGCACACTTTGGCGTGCTAAAAATATTGACACCTTTAAGCCAATGGGGCCCTTGGTGAATACAATGCTTGATCCAATGCAACAAATAATAACAGTTCGCGTCAATGGAAAAGAAGCTTCTTCTTACAGCACATCAAAAATGATTTTTAGCTTAGAGCATTTTCTGGTTCGCATGACAGAGTTTGTGACTTTGCACCCAGGAGATGTTATATGGTTAGGGTGTGATGGACCCACATTACCAGCACTTCATCCAGGTGACATTGTGGAGGTCATTAACGACAACATTGGGGTATTGACTAATCGTGTAATGAAAGAGGGATTTTGGTAGAAAAAATTCTGACTTAGGCATCATAACTTGACGCTCTTTTTTAAGGAAAAGACACCTAAATAATAAAAAAATCTCAGTTTTGAAGTCCTCTTGATTCTATTGTGGCTCCTCGATGTGGAATGGAACCACGAACCAATAGATTAACCGTCCGAGCTGACTTTCCTGGGCCTGATGATTCCTTTTGAAAAATCTATCAATCCAACTCCAAGATGAAGTTACCATTACTTGTCGCCATGGACGAAGTTAGGGTTTCCTGTAGTAACGTCGAATTGCAATTGCTTGATAATTGTTACAAGAACAATGAACATCAAACACTTGGGAGAATGGATGAGAATTTTATTCATGCTTGGTGTGCTTTGCAGTTCGCTCTTGCAACCCATTTCCCATGTTCTAGCGCAAGAGTACCCTACAAAGCCCGTTAAATTGGTACTGCCTTTCCCAACAGGGGGGACATTTTTTGTGGGCCAACTGTTGGCTGAAGGTCTTTCTGAGTCTTTAGGACAACCGGTTGTGATTGAGAACAAACCAGGTGCTGGGGGACTGGTTGCCATGGAGTATGCGGCCAAAGCTGCTCCAGACGGGTATACCCTATTTGTGACGTCCCCGACCTTGACCATTACACCGATCATCAAAAAAAATCTGAAGTTTGACCCCCTAAAAGATCTGATACCTATTTCAATGGTGGCAGCCATTCCAAACGTCATGGTGGTCAATCCCCAAGTCAATGCCAACACATTCAATGAATTTATCCAACTTGCTAGAAACTCTCCCGGCAAGTTGACCTATGGAACGGGAGGGCCTGGGGCATCCAACAATTTTGCAACTGAGCAGTTTTTATCGATCGCAAAAATTAAAGTCGTGCCCATCCCTTACCAATCTGCGTCCCATGCAGTGACCAATTTGGTGGGCGGGCAGATTGACATGGTGATTGGGGGTTTGCCCACCTCTGCTCCCTTGGTGGTGGGCAAGCAGTTAAAGGCTTTGGCCTTGTTCACGACCCATAGAAGCCCCTTGCTTCCAGATGTACCCACTGTCGTTGAGCTTGGTCTGCCTGAACTGGTGACCGATACCTGGTATGGCTTGTTGGCTCCCAAAGGCACAAATCCTCAAATCATTGAACGATTGAATCGCGAGATCACCAAAATCATGAAAACCAATGAAACAAAAGTCAGGCTCGAAAAACAAGGGGTGACGCCTCTTTGGTCAAGCACGGCTGAGTTTGCCGACTTCATCAAAAATGACTATGAGAAGTGGTCAAAATTAGCCTCGACCAATAACATGAAATTCAACTAAGGAAGAAGAAATGAAAACCATATGCCCAACACAAGAGGAAATGAAATCAAGAATAGCCAGGTTCAATGAGCTCAAGCCTAGAGCCAGCAATTGGGAAAAGGATTTGGGTATACCCATGGATGTTTTGAGAATGTTCAATCCCAAGGCGAATTATGTTTTGATGGCGCCGGCCAATATGCCTGGACGATTGTCAAACAATCCCGCCATAGAGGATGGTGATAAAGGGGATATCAGAATTGGCATCGCTTTGGCAGAAGCTGGAGACGGTCCGGGTTTGCATGTGCATTGGAAAACCACGGAAACATTCATGGCTTTAAGTGGACAGTGGAAAATTCGTTGGGGCGATGATGGGCAGGAGCACATCATTTTGAACCCCTTTGACATGATTTCTATGCCGCCCAAAGTCGCTCGTCAATTCATCAATGTATCTGACAAAGACGCCCATTTACTCGTCATCATCCAAGGTAAAAAAGAAGATTTCAATGATGTGGGGCGCTTGCCGCAAGCAGCGGATCCCATTGTTGCAAAGTATGGACACGAGATGATCGAAAAACTGGAAGCCAATGGTTGGAAGTTTTCGCTTGATGCTAATTCTGGCGCAGAGAAGGTTTGATTAACATGTCAATGACAGGCGGCCTTTATTTAGCTCAAGCGCTGAAAGCTTATGGCGTAGATCATGTTTTTTTCATGGATGCAATTCTTCGTCGCTCTTTGATTGAGATGGAGCACTTGGGAATTCGACGTATCTTGACGCATTCAGAAAAAGCCGCTGCCTACATGGCCGATGGGTATGCAAGAGCGGGTTACAAGCCTGGCGTCTGCATGGCGCAATCGGTGGGTGCGGCCAATTTAGCCTCGGGTCTTCAGGATGCCTATTTGGGTCATTCGCCCGTGATTGCTTTGACGGGTAGGCAAGCTGCAGTGAACCAATATCGAAACGCCTATCAAGAGGTTGCTCATCAACCCTTGTTTCAATCCGTGACTCGATTTTCTGGTCGCGTTGATGAAATCTCTCAAATGCCTCATTTGATCAGAACGGCCTTCAGAGAAGCCATGTGTGGATCACCAAGGCCAGTCCATTTGGACATTGCGGGTCATACGGGAGACTTGATCGGTGCACAGCAAATCGATTCAGCTCCATCTGTGGACTCTATATTTAGGTCCTACACACCTTTTAGGCCCAGGCCCGCTAAAGAGGATTTGATCTTTATTCAAGACGCGCTCAAGCTCAGTGAGCGACCTGTACTGGTGGTTGATAAAGGTGCGATGGAGAGCAGAGCACAAAGGGAGATTGAAGCCTTTGCCAATGCGGCGAACGTGGCTGTTGTCGCCTCCTTGGATGCAAAAGCCGTCTTGGTTGAGTCGAATCCTTGGTTTGCAGGCGTTGCTGGAACATACTCGAGATCATGTGCAAATGAAATCCTGGCTCAATCAGATTTGGTGATTTTTGCTGGCAGTGATACGGGAGACCAAATAACTGCGGGCTGGACGCTTCCCGCACGCGGCACTCAAGTCATTCAAATTGACATTGACCCTTTCGAGTTGGGACGCAACTTTGAAAGTGCCAAGTTGATCCATGGAGATGTTCGCGAAACTTTGGCCGAGTTGATGCGCATGGACATCCATACAAATCGAGCGCAGTGGTTAGAAACCATTCAAAAGGCCATTCAAAATTGGCGAATCAATGCTCAAAAGCATTGGGGTGACGACGCAGTACCCATCAAGCCAGCACATTTATGTCATCAATTATCGAATTGGCTGCCAAAGGATGCGATGATCGTTGCCGATACGGGTTACTCTTCTGAATGGTCGGGTACGATGATAGAGATGAAATACCCTGAACAAAGGTATCTTAGGGCTGCTGGATCTTTGGGCTGGGCGTTCCCAGCCGCCTTGGGTGCCAAGTGCGCCAGTCCCAACACCCCAGTTTTTTGTTTCACCGGAGATGGTGGTTTCATGTACCACCAGTCTGAATTGGAAACGGCAAGGCGCTGGGGAATCAACACCATCACCATCATCAACAACAACAGTCAATTGGCACAAGGCGCACCCAATATCAACGCTGTTTACAAAGACAGATCTGAAACAGGTCAAAAAGACATCCATGTCTATAGAGAGACCAACTTTGCTGATTTGGCCAAGGTGTTCGATTGCGAAGGCATCCGAGTTGAGCATCCTTTAGACATTGAAGCTGCCATCAAGCGGGCTTTGAAGAGCGATAAACCTGTGGTCATTGATGTGGTGACCGATCCGAGTGCGAGGCCCATGTCTGGCGCACCAAGACGAGCAACTTAAGCGTGCGTCTTGATGTTTAAAACCTTTAAAGAAGCGCAGGCCTTTCACAAGAATTTGGGCATTGACCCAGGCGATCCTTTGTCAATGCCCATTGAGCAGGCCAGAGAAAAGCAAAATATCTACTTTGACTCTTTAAAAGGGGTCTTGCCTA
>CAIOTD010000133.1 GCA_903861115.1 uncultured Burkholderiales bacterium | reverse complement strand
TTTGCACCATTTGGCGACCATTTATCAAGCGGGTGCTGATTTTGCGATGGGCCAAGCTGAAGAACACTTGCGTTTGCAGCAAAACTTGGATCAAGTCACGGCCATGCTTTACGCAAGAACCAACTTTGAGCTCAAAGACCCCTATTCAGAAACGCTTTTGAAGCTGCCCATCCAGGCGGGCTTGATGCCCGACCCCGCATTGGCGTCGCAAACGGTGCCCGATCTTTTGAGTTTTGATGGGGCGAACGAGGGTGACGCTGTGCCGATGGCCGAAGGTGCAATCAATGGCCAGGGCGCAAAAATGCAAGCCCTTTCGGATTCTTTGGCGGGCTTTGATGCCCTGGGTGAGCCCATGTCGAGCCCTGCAGATGTGCAAGCGTCTCAAGAGGCCAGTTTGGGGCAAGATGCCACTGAGCACACCCTGGGCGCAAACCCCTTGGGTGTGGCGCAAACGGTTTGAGGATCAACATGAGCGGGAAGATTTTTTGGGTTGAATTTGCTTTTTTTGGAACTTGTTACTCAAGTTACGGTGGATAGGGACGATTCCTAGAGTGTCAGATCAATCCTCAGGAATTAAACACCATGCGAGCAAATTTAAAAGGCATCGAGAGTTACGGAGATGTTAAGCACTCCACAGGCGTAGCAACGGCAAACAACGTTGAGTTGATTCAGATGTTGTTTGACGGCTTGATTGAGAGTTTGAGTACGGCCAAGGGCCATATTCAAAGAGGTTCGATTGCTGAAAAGTCCAAAAGCATTGCACGTGCAAGTCGCATTGTGCTGGGCCTTCAAGGCGCTTTGGATTTCGAAAAGGGGGGTGACTTGGCCTCCAATTTGAATGAGTTGTATTCGTATGTGACACGCCGCTTGATTCATGTGAATTTGCACAATGATCTGAAGGCGTTGGAAGAGATTTTCGGTTTGATGAGCGAAATCAGAGAAGCATGGGATACTGTGCCTTCTTTGGTGCCACCTGCTAATACAGGTGCCATGAGAATGAATTGAGCAAAGGCCTCAAAACCCCACTGTTTTGCACAGGGTTTGAGATCTTCTCAAAATTTGATACAGTGGGTTGGGTGAAACAAGGGGTTTCATCCGCCTTTTTTTGGAGCACGAAATGGGATTTGTTGGCATTGGATTGTTATTCTTTTTCATCTTCGGGGTGTTTGTCCTGCACGGAGGTGATCTAGAGCCAATTATTCACGCAGCCCCTTCGGAGCTTGCAACCATTGGAGGAGCGGCGGTGTCGGCCATGTTGATTGGTCAAAGCATGGACACCGTCAAGGGCGCCTTTGCCGGTATGGGCAAGTCCCTTAAAGGCCCCAAATACAAAAAAGAAGATTTCATGGGCGTGATTTTTGTGGTCTCCAAGATCATGAAAACGCTCAAATCTGAGGGCGCTGTGGCCCTTGAAGCCCATATTGAGAACCCTGAGTCCTCGGCCATCTTTGCTGAACACCCCCCCCTCTTGGCGGATCACGGTGTGTTGGATCTGATTTGTAACACCATGCGTTTGTTGGTGGTGTCCTCAGGCAATCTGAGCCCCTACGCGGTTGAAGATGTGATGACCGCTTCCATCAAACTGCACCACCACAATGAATTAAAGCCCGCTGCGGCCTTGGCCGGTATGGCCGGTGCGCTCCCCGCGCTTGGAATTGTGGCTTGTGTGTTGGGTGTGGTGAAGACCATGGGCGCGATCGATCAACCCCCGCCTGTGCTGGGTGCCTTGATTGGTTCGGCGCTGGTGGGAACGTTCATGGGGGTGTTCTTGGCCTATGGCTTGGTCGAACCCATGGGCATGCGCTTGCAACAAATTGTGGACGAAGAGGGCGAGATGTACAAAGTTGTGCAGCAAATTCTCATCGGAACCATGCACGGTCACCCTGTGCCCTTGGTGATTGAAGCGGCCAGGGTTTGTATCAGTCACCACAACCAGCCCACCTTTGGTGAAATCTTTGATGGCTTAAGAGGCAAGTAAACATGCCTGATGATCAAGCCCCAGAAGCCGGAGCGGTTGAAGCCCCTCCAGAGCCTCCAGCCAGCGACGCGCCTGCAGCGCCCGCAGAAGGTGAAGCCTTAGCGCCCGTCATCGTCATCAAGAAAATCATTGATGACGGTCACGGCGGTGCTCACGGCGGTGCCTGGAAAATCGCCTTGGCCGACATGATGACCGCCATGATGGCGTTCTTCTTGTTGATGTGGTTGCTCGGTGCGTCCAACTCCGATCAGCGCAAAAGCATTGCCGACTATTTCAAACCCAGCTCTCACAGCATGGTGCCCTTTGGCTCTTTGGCCGGCTCCAACGGTGTCTTGGGCGGGCGCTCAATCATTGATCCCGATGGATTTCCCTTCACGGCCAAGCAAACGGGTTTGCTCGAGCGCTTGACCCCGAGGTCTGAGGGCGGCCCCAATCCTGATACCGAGCCGGGTCCAGAAAATGAAAACGACCCATCAAAAGCCGGCAAAGAGGGCCAAGGCAGCGAAGGCACGGGCAAGAACGGCAAAGCCTCGGCCGATGAGTTGACCGATGAAGAGAAAAAAGAAATTGCGGCTCAGCAAGATGAGAAGAATTTCAAAAAGCTCGAATCCGAGATCAAACAAAAGCTCTCAGAGAACAAGAAAATTGGTGGCTTGAAAGACCAAGTCTCGATCACGCGTGACAAGCAAGGCCTGAGAATTGAGATCATTGACAAGGCGGACTTTGCGATGTTCCCGTCTGGGACGGTCAGCATGCAAGGCAAGGCTCAGGCTTTGATGGCCGAGGTGGCTGCGTCGCTTGCGACCATGCCCAACAAGATCGCTATTCGGGGCCACACCGACAGTGTGCCCTTCCAAAATCCGGACATCTCCAACAACTGGGAGTTGTCGGCTCAAAGGGCGGAGGCGACTCGCAAGATGCTTGAAAAACAAGGCATCCCAGAATCTCGCTTCAACCGAATTGAGGGCGTGGCCGATACGGATCCGTTCAATCTGAACGATAAAAAGGATCCGAGAAACCGACGCATGAGCATCACGGTGCTCAACAACGACTAAAAAAAAGGCGTCAACAGTTGACGCCTTTTTTGGGGTCCACTTTGCCAAGGCAGAAGGGGATCTTTATGCCGAGCGCAAATCGTATTTGTTGATTTTTTCTATCAAAGTCGTTCTTTGTAGGTTCAAGAGCTTGGCCGTTTTGGACACATTGCCTTGAGACCGGGTGAGCGCTTGCTCGATGATGCTTTTCTCAATCTCTGCCAAGCGGTCTTTGAGTGAGAGGCCCTCAGGGGGGAGTTGAGGCATGCCTTGAGCGAGCATGATGATGTCTTCCACATCGGTCTCTAAATCCAATTCCTCTTGGTTCATCTCGGCCAACACCTCAGGCGGTGGCGTCATGGCCGTGGGCACGAACGCAGCCGTTGTGGGCGTCATCGAGGCCTGCAACAGCACCAACCCTTTGGGTAACAGGGTGGGGGGGATTTTCTTCAAGTCCAAGACTTGGCCCGCATAAAGCGTGCTGAAGCGGTCCACCAAGTTAGAGAGTTCACGCACATTGCCAGGCCATGGGTAGCTTCTCATGGCTTGGAGGAAGTCGGGGCTGAATTTGATGGTGCCGTGCTGGACATTGGCAAATTTTTGAGCAAAATGGATCAAAAGGGGTTCAATGTCCTCGACGCGCTCACGAAGCGGAGGGGTGCTCACTGGCAAGACATTGAGTCGGTAATACAAGTCTTCCCTGAAACGCCCTTCATTGATCTCTTGTTCCAAATCTCTGTGGGTGGCCGCAATCACCCGCACATCAATGGGAATTTGGCGGGTCGAACCAATCGGATCGATGGTTCTTTCTTGCAAGACACGCAGCAACTTCACTTGCATGTCCATGGGCATGTCGCCAATTTCATCGAGAAAGAGGGTGCCGCCATGGGCCAACTCAAAGCGACCCAGGCGGTCCGCCACGGCGCCCGTGAAAGAGCCTTTTCGGTGACCAAAGAGTTCGCTCTCCAAGAGTTCTTTAGGGATGGCGCCGCAATTGATCGGCACGAAGTTCGATCCCGCTCTGACCGATTGATCGTGCAGGGAGCGGGCCAACAGCTCTTTACCCGTCCCGCTTTCTCCGGTGATCAAAATCGTGGAGTTGGAGTTGGCGATGGTGGCGAGCAGGCTTCTTAGAGACTGCGCAGAGGGGCTTTGACCAATGTATTGAGCGCTTGATTTCATAAGGATGACGTTTTACTCAATTGTTCTAGATCCGCGTGTGCAACGCAAGACATCAAAAGTTCTCTCAGAGCAAGCACCTCATTGATCCATTGCATTGCAAAGCCAAGAAAATACCACGATTTATGGTCATTTTAAGAGTTAAGTTCGTTATTTTAATGACGATCTTATTAGAGAGTGTATTTGAACTGTTTTAGCCGGGTTTTTGAAAAAAATGCGCAGACACTTCGCGACTTCTATGCCTAAATTATTAGCAGGGCGGTTAATTTGGGTATTTAACAACAAATTGAGCGAGGCTTCTAACGTTTGTGTCATGACTTTTATGGCGCGGCCTATAAAGATTACGCTGTTACGGTCGATTCAAGAGCTATAGGAAACAAAGGCGCCATCCTTTGTTTTGAGTGTGGTTCCCAAGGTGGGTGGCAGAAATTGGCCACTTCTTTTGTTTTATTGATTTTGAAGGACATTGCCATGAAACGTTTATCGATTGTCAGCGCAGCAGCAGTATTCACACTCCTGAGCGCGTGCTCAAGCACTCAACTCTTTAAGTCCGCTGAAGCGCAGTCACCTGCTCCCAATCCAAGCGTCTCCATGCTCGCTCCCATGGTGGAGAAGCGCGAAACGTTTGTGGCCACGGGCTATGCGGTGATCAGCATCCAAAACCACAAAAACCCTGCGCAGCAGCGTCTTTTGGCCATTCGTGCTTCTAAATTGGACGCTTACCGCGCCTTGACCGAGCAAGTGTATGGCCAACATTTGGATGCCAACACCACCGTGTCAGACATGACGGTGGTCAATGACACGTTTCGCACCAAGGTGGAAGGCGTGATTTATGGCGCTCAATTGGTCAGCATCACCCCTGTGAGCGATGACACCTATGAGACCACCTTGTCCTTGGACAGGGCGGTGGTACAAGATTTGCGTAATCTGTATTTGCAACAACTTGCCATGCGCACACGCTAAGTCCAACTTGACCTAGGATCTGTCATTGGCAAACGACCCCATGACAGACCCAAGGACAACTCGCCATGCACAACCTACATCTTCCCCAACGCCAAAGCTTGCTTAGAAAACGGCTTGCCAAGGGCCTTCGTTTGCAATGGAAGACCTTGGGTGAATTTGTCTTTTGGGTGGATGTCCTGAGTTGTCTGGGCCTGGTGAGCGTTTTGTGCATGATGGCCATGGTGGTGAAGTTGTCCATCACCACCTCTTGGGCGCAAGACAAAAGTATTCGCGCTCAGGCTCAAACCGAGTTGAACGCCGACCAACGGCTGCAAGCGGTGAGAGAGTCCTTGGTGCAGTTGGCACTGGAAGGCCCTACCCAGGTGAGCAGCACGACGTTTATCGATGAGAGCGGCACGCTTCGAGACAGCGCCTCCTTTACCCATGACATGGTCGTGCGAGGTGTTCGCGTGTTGGCTTACGGTCAAAACGAGGGGGAGCCCAATGCCCGCATCAGCGCCGAGCACCGCGCCCTGGAAGTCACGGGCGCGTGCACACCACAAACGGGGCGAGACGCTGCTCAAAAGACCCCAGTACAACATTTGGCCGTGTTGGATGTGAACATTGATGCGAGCATCAAAAATGCAGACCTTTATCAAGCGCGTTTGATCTCCAGAGCTTTGCAAGAGAGTTTGCTCAAGCTCTCCGACGCGTCCTCTGTCTATAGGCTCAACTTGAGAACCATGCCAGTGAGCGCACAGTCCGTTTACGGCTTGTCTCAAGCGAGTTCAAGTGCCGCATCGTCACTGCAAGCGAATCAGACCTTTTCATCCGGCCTGAACTATTACCAACAGGCTTTGCTAGGCCGTGGGGACCAACGTGTCACGTGGTCTTTGACGCTGAAGCTCATGCCCGCAAAAGATGAAATTTCACTTGCGCCAGGCTTGAGGGTCAGCGCAACGCTTTTGAGCAAGTTGGACCGCCATTTTTCTTTTGAAGATCAGCAGCATGTTTGGTTTGAGAGCAAAAATCCAAACCAAGTCAGCTCCGTGTTGTCCAATGTCATGAACGAGCAAGTCCAAGCCCTTGCGCGTTTGATTCAAAAGGCCATTGAAGATCAGTTGGCGTGCATTCCACCCCAATTTGAAGTGACCAAATGGAGTGAGCAAGACATGAGCATTGCGGCAGGGTTGGTGAATGGCTTGCGTGTGGGCGACCAGATGTTGGTGGGGGATCCAGAAGTGATTCCTTCGCGCATCTTGGACAAAGGGGCCATGAAAAAATTGGTCTTGGCTGAAATTCGATCGGTGACCCCTTATTCCGCCCAGTTAAAGCAAATAGCTGGGCCCAAAGTCTCGAACCCCGAGCACTGGGTCGCCGTGGCCCATCGGCCTGTCAATTGAATAAATTTTATTGTCTTTGGAGAGATTCATGAAAGTAATGTGTACATTGATTTTAAAAGCATCCTTGTTGTGTCTCGTGATCCACCCATCGTGGGTCTTGGCCCAAGAGCCTTTGGAGATGGTGACTTTGAACGACAAAGGGGGGCTGTTGCCACCGGAGGACAAAAACGCCAAGGAGGATGGCAGCAAGAATGCCTCAACCAAAGGTTCGGCCCTGACCAAGAAGACCCCGGCTCTCGCGTCTGCAGGCAAGCCGGGCGCACTCTCGCCCTCCCATGCATCGGCTAGTTCGACCTATGTGGTCAAGCCAGGCGACACCTTGGATAAAGTCATTGCGCAACAGTATCCCGAGCATGCACAAAAATCTGAAGACTTGAGAAAAGAGTTGATGGCGATCAATCCGCTGGCCTTCTCCAAAGGCAACCCCAAAATGCTTTTAAGCGGTGTGAGCCTGAA